>NZ_JAHZDL010000131.1:0-4380 GCF_019422385.1 Flavonifractor sp. | reverse complement strand
TCCGCTCGTCCAGGGCGGTGCGCAGGCCCGCCTCCATGTGGGAGAGCTGCTCCGCCGCGTCGTGGAAGTCGGACTCCGCCGGCAGGGGAGGGGCCCCCTCCAGCCTGCCCGCCCCGGCGGCCTCGATACGGTTCAGCAGGTCGTCCAGCTCGGCGGCGGCGCGCCTGTTCTCCTTCATCAGCCACACCTGGAGGGCGATCAGGCCCACCCCGGCGGCGCAGAGGAACAGCAGCAATATGGGGCGGATGCCATAGGCGAACCAGTGGTTCAGCAGATAGGGAACCGACAGGGCACAGAACAGGAAGAAGGGGAGGCAGGCGGCGAACTGCCAGATGGCCCGCCGCTCCGCCCGCTGGGCGGCGGGGCGGCGCAGGGCCTGCCGCCGGAGCAGCCCGGCCAGCCCGGCGCACAGGCTCCGCGTCTTGATGTGTCCGAAGTTGTAGCGGATGTCGTTGACGTACAGATAGAACCACCACAGGGCGATGGGCACGGAGGCATAGCGCAGGAGGTTGTAGGTGAGGGCCTGATTCAGGAACACGGCCAGGACGCACATTGCGGCCAGGGCGCACACCCACAGGAAGGGAATGAGGAGCAGCAGCTTGATCTCCAGCCACACCCGCCCGGTGAACCAGGCGATGGCCTGGTCGGCCCGCACCTTGTAACGGTGCCAGATAATAGACCAGACGGTGAGGGCCACGCCCGCCAGGGCGGGGGCGATGATCAGCCAGATGACAAAGGCCCGGGTCTGCCGGAGGCTGTAGAGCAGAGAGGAAAAGCTGCTGTAGCCGGCGTAGCTGTTGCTGGAGGGGTGCTCCGCCGCCGCCAGGGAGACCGTAATATTGCCGGTGCCGCTGGGGAGGGTGCCGGGGAACTTTTGGGACACATCCCGGCCGTTCTGCGTGACAGTGACGGTCTCCCCGTCAAAATAGAGCAGGAAATTATAGCCCTCCGGAAGGTCGTTGGGCCGTAGCCTGTCGGTGTTGGAGAAGCGGGTCTCCCCGTCCACCGTGACCACGTAGAGCAGGTCGGTGTCCTCCGGCGTCATGGGGTCCGTCCCCTCCGGGTCGGCGGCGCTCTCCACCAGCACGGAGAGCCGGTCGGTGAGATAGCTGCGGAAGCTGTCTGTGTTCTGGTAGTTCACCCATAACACATCCTTCCAGGGGAACACCGAGCCGCCGAGGCTTGCCGCGATCAAGATCACCGCCACCGCGGCGGTATAGATCAGCAGGCTGATGCCCAGCACAAAGGCCGTGAAGGCCATGGCGGGCTTAATGCTTTTCGATTTTGTATCCAATGCCCCACACCACCTTCAGATACTCGGGCTCCTTCGGGTTGAGCTCAATCTTCTCCCGGATGCGGCGTATGTGCACCATGACGGTGTTCTCGGTGGCATACGCCTCCTCGTTCCACACACGGCGGTAGATCTCCTCGGCGGGGAAGATGCGCCCCAGGTTGCGCATGAGCAGATCCACGATCTTCAGCTCCGTGGCCGTCAGCTTCACCGGCTCCCCGTCCACCAGCAGCACCCGCTCCTCCGGCTTGTAGCACAGCCGGCCGTTGACGATCTCCCCGCCCTGGCCTTGGGCGTTCACGTCCCCCAGCTGGGTGTACCGCCGCAGCTGGCTGCGCACCCGGGCCACCAGCTCCTGGGGGTTGAAGGGCTTGGTCACATAGTCGTCCGCCCCCATGGACAGGCCCAGCACCTTGTCGGAGTCCTCGCTCTTGGCGGACAGGACGATGATGGGCAGGTTGCGCTTCTCCCGGATCTTCATCACCGCCGACAGGCCGTCCAGCTGGGGCATCATCACATCGATGATGATGAGCCGCAAGGTGGGGTCCAGGGCGCAGTCCAGGGCCTCCATGCCGTTGTAGGCCTTGAGAACCCGGTAGCCCTCCTTCTCCAGCAGAATGGCGATGGCCTTGACGATCTCCTTGTCGTCATCCACCACCAGAATACACTCGTTCACACAAATCCCTCCTATGCCCGGTATCATACCAGCTCTTTCTGTCAAAGAGCCGGAGACAATTCTGACAAATCTCTTACAATCATAGCAGATCCAACCGGCCGGGGCAATGGAAAACGGCGCGCCTCGCGGCGCGCCGTTTTTTTGAGAGGGAAACCGGTCAGTGTTCCACGGGGATTTCCAGGTTCCCGAAGGTGATGGACACCACCTGCCCGGGGTCGATGAAGATACGCTCGCCGTCTACGTCCTCGACCAGAAATCCGACACTGGGTAGAGTGCCGCCGCCCAGATACCTGCCGCCGCCCCAGCGGGTGGCAATCTCCGTGCCGTCGGCTAGATGGAGTACCGGCGCGGTGCCCTCCTGGCGGATGGAGAAGGCCGCCTCGTGCCCGTCCGCAAAAAGGATTCGCAGCTCCAGAGGGGAGAGCCGAAGCTCGGTGGGGTGGAGGGTGAGGCCGTCCAGTTCCAGCGGCTCTTTTATCGGGATCGAAATCCCGGAGGACTTCCCGAGCGTAAAGGTAAGGGAAAAAGGCTGGTCGGAGAGCACCCGATCCATATTGTAGGATACCTCCACTTCCAGATAAGGCAGGTCATCCAAGGCGAGGGGACAGTCCTGGAAAGACCAGAGTACGACCCGGGTTCCATCCTCCAACGTTGCTCCTTGTCCGGAGGAACCTCTGTATTTTTCTCCAGTACGGGTATCGATGAGAGTGTCGGGAAATACATCGGTACATACCAGGTCGCTGGAGGTATATCGGCCGCTTCGCAACACAAGGGACAGGCCGTTTTCCGTCATAGCCGCTCCTAAAACGGCATAGTCCGGAAACTGCTCGTCCAAAGGCAGGGGAATGTCACAGCCAACGGCGGCCGCAGCCCGGGCAATCTCCTCTGCGTTTCCCCGGAAGTGACTGTCGGAGAAATCAGGGTTCTCTTGCTCTACCAGCGGAGCCAGAGAGACAGGGGAATCGCCGCGCACATGATAGAGACCGTCGCTGTCATGCAGCCTCACCGCTACTCCATCGGCGGTGAGGGAGAGGGGCTGGTTGACCAGGGTGTCGGGTTGGTCGGTGACATAGCTCGCATTAAAGAGAAGATAAAGTGTGGTGCCGTCCTGGGAGAGCTGCCGCCCCAGCATACCGCTGGAGCCTGCGCCCCGCTCTGCCTCGATTTCCAAATTCAGATGCATCGAAGTGGTATTCAGGCTGGCCTCCGGGTCGATGGGTCTGCCGTCCGCCCGGCTCAGGGCCAGCAGGAGCAGGATGTTGCTGTCATCGGCCACCGCATCCACCACGGTGAGGGTGTACTCACCGGCGGTCTGGCTGACGCCCACCGTCTCCACCGCATTTTGGGGCAGGGAGGGGGCGAAGTACCGCCACGCCCCGGAGATGCCAACCGCCGCCGCGCCGATGGTCAGCAGGGCGCACAGCACCGCCGCCGCCGCCAGGGGCCGGCCGGGGCGGAGGCGGGCCCGGCGTTGCCTGCCCGCCTGTTCCACCACGCCGGACAGGTCGCATGCCGGTGTTTGAATCTGGGAGAGGGCGTGAAAAATCCGCTCCTCCTCCGGTGTCCGCATCATGGAGATACCTCCTTTTCTGTGTCGCTCAGTTCCGTCAGAGCCCGGGCCAGCTTGCCCCGGGCCCGCTCATACCGCTTGCGCAGGGTGGCGGCGGACTGGCCGTAGATCCGGGCCAGCTCGTCGTAGTGCCGCCCCTCCATCACCCGGCCGAACACCAGCCCCCGCTCCTGGGCGGTGAGGCGGCCCAGGGCCTCCCGCAGCTCGGGGCCGATGTAGTCGGGGTCGTGGACAGCCGGCGGGGGAGGGGGGAAGAGCTGCCGCCTCCGCTGCCGGAGCAGGTCGATGCAGGCGTGATAGGCCAGCTTGTAGAGCCACGCCTCCAGATTGGTGCCCGCCCGGAAGCGGCTCCGGCGGTCCCAGGCCCGCAGCAGGGCGGTCTGCACCGCGTCCTGGGCCTCGTGGTAGTCGCAGAGGATGTGGTGGCAGTACCGCAGCAGGGCCTGCCCGTAGCGCGCCACCACCTCCTCCAGGCAGCCCTCGTCCCCCGTGGGAAAGCGCCGGCTCAGCTCCGCCTCGTCCATGTGCCTCGCCTCCTTTGCTCGTGTGTCGAAAACCGGTTTTCACCCAGTATAACGGCCCGGCCCCGCCGTTTGTGACAGGCATCACAAAAAAGCCTCGCAGAGTTCCGCGGCAAAGCCGCTTCGGAGAGGCAAAAGGCCGCCCGGAGCTCTGTGCTCCGGGCGGCCATATTTGCAAGTAAGCCTGTAAGCCGGGTTCTGTCCTTTAAGACAGCCATCTATCTCGACGCACCGTTGCCGGTACGCTCAAGCCGCCTCCCCGGGACGGCCGGGCCGGCCATATGTCCCTCCACGGCGTTGCTCCGGATAGAGTTTACAGCGA
>NZ_JAHZDL010000130.1:0-4572 GCF_019422385.1 Flavonifractor sp. | reverse complement strand
AAATTGAGCTACACAACCAATTCCTTGGTGTGTAACTCAATAATAGGGGCTGCCCGGCGGAAAAAGAGGGGGTGACAGGGTGGTTTTTGGCGGCGGGGTGTGGTATACTGGGCTTTACGAGATCAGGGAAAAGGAGACAGCCCATGAGCGCCAAGGAAGAATTTATCCAGATCTACCGGGACAGTATCCGCCGGGAGGGGGCGGACGCCCTGCTGGACTATCTGGAGCATAAGAGCGACTTTTTCACCGCCCCTGCCTCGGCCCGGTACCACGGGGCCTGGCCCGGCGGCCTGTGCGAGCACAGCGTCAACGTCTACCGGTGCCTGGCGGCCTACCTGGAGCGGGAGCGGGTGAAGGAGCTCTACGGCCTGGAGTACTCGGCTGAGAGCATCGCCCTGGTGGCCCTGCTCCACGACGTGTGCAAGACCGGCTGCTACAAGGCGGGCACCCGCAACGTGAAGGGCCCCGACGGCAGGTGGCAGGCGGTGCCCACCTTCTACTACGAGGACAGCCTGCCCTACGGCCACGGGGAGAAGAGCGTGTACATCCTCTCCGGCTTCCTCCGCCTCACCCGGGAGGAGGCCATGGCCATCCGCTGGCACATGGGCTTCTCCGGGGACGAGGACAAGCGCCTGGTTGGCCAGGCCCTCCAGCAGTATCCTCTGGCCTTCGCCCTCAGCGTGGCGGACATGGAGGCCACCTATTTCCTGGAGAATGAGGAGGCGAAGCCCCTTGGCTAAGCGCGAAAACGACCTGGGCCGGGATCCGGTGGGCAAGCTGCTGCTCCGCCTGGCCATCCCCACGGTGACGGCCCAGCTGGTCAACGCCCTGTACAACATTGTGGACCGCATCTACATCGGCCACATTCCGGAGGTGGGGGATCTGGCCCTCACCGGCCTGGGCGTCTGCTTCCCGGTGATCCTGTTTGTCTCCGCCATCTCCGCCCTGGTGGGCATGGGCGGCTCCTCCCGGGCGGTGGTGCACATGGGGGAGGGGAAGATGGAGCTGGCCAACTCCATCCTGGGCAGCTGCACCACCCTGCTGGTGGTGCTGGGCGCGGCGGCCATGGCGGCCTTCCTGGTGTTTCAGGAGCCCATGCTCTACCTCTTCGGCGCCACGGAGGAGACCATCGGCTATGCCATGGACTACCTGACCATCTACCTGTACGGCTCCATCTTTGTGGAGATCTCCCTGGGGCTGAACTACTTCATCACCGCCCAGGGCTTCTCCACCATGGGCATGGCCACGGTGCTCATCGGCGCGGTGATCAACATTGTGCTGGATCCGGTGTTCATCTTCGGCTTCGGCATGGGGGTGAAGGGCGCGGCCCTGGCCACCATCACCGCCCAGGGCGTCTCGGCGGTGTGGGTGGTGTGGTTCCTGCGGGGGAAGCGCACCAGGCTCCGCCTCCAGCGGCAGTACCTGCGGCCCAGCTGGAGGGTGCTCGCCCCCGTGCTGGCCCTGGGCGTGTCCCCCTTCATCATGCAGTCCACCGAGAGCCTCATCAACATCGCCTTCAACTCCTCCCTGAAGGCCTACGGCGGCAACCCGGCGGTGGGGGCCATGACCATCTGCTCCAGCATCATGCAGGTGTTCTCCCTGCTGTCCCAGGGCCTGTCCCAGGGGGCCCAGCCCATCATCGGCTTCAACTACGGCTCCGGCCAGCTGGAGCGGGTGAAAAAGACCTTCCGCCTGCTCTTCATCACCTCGGTGGTCTACAGCTGCGCCACCTTCGCGGCGCTGCAGCTCTTCCCCGGGCTGTTTGTCTCCCTGTTCAACGACAAGCCGGAGCTGGTGGAGATCTCCGTTTGGGCCCTGCACGTCTATGCCGCCGGCCTGTTCATGCTGGGCGTCCAGTTCTCCTGCCAGCAGGCCTTCGTGGCCCTGGGCCAGACCCGCATCTCTCTGTTCCTGGCCCTGCTGCGCAAGGTGATCCTCCTCATCCCGCTGATCTTCCTCCTGCCCCAGCTCTTTGCCGACAAGGTGCTGGGCGTGTTCCTGGCCGAGCCGGTGGCCGATATCCTGGCCGCCTCCACCACCGGCATCCTGTTCTTCTGGCGCTTCCCCAAGATTCTGGAGCACCGGCGGCAGGAGCTGGCCCAAATCAACCGTTCGTAGAGTCCTTTCCCTTGCAAGACAAGGGATATGGTGCTATAGTTGATGTACTACTTTGAGAAGAACAGGAGGAATTCCAATCATGAGACGTTTCTGCAAGCGCGCCCTGGCGGTGCTCACCGCCGCGGCCATGCTGAGCGCCGGCTCCTCCGCCCTGGCGGCGGAAGGGGATGCCGGCATCTCCGTCCAGCTGGACGGCCAGACCCTGACCTTCTCCGACGCCGCCCCCGAGGCCAGGGACGGCCGCACCTTCCTGCCCGTCCGGGCGGTGTTTGAGGCCATGGGCGCCCAGGTGAGCTATGACGCCGCCGCCGGCGCGGTCACCGCCGTCCGGGACGGCACCACCGTCACCATGACCCTGGGCTCCACCGAGGCCTCCGTCACCATGGACGGCATCACCACCCCCGTGGTGATGGATGTGGCCCCCTACGCCCACGACAACCGCACCTACGTACCCGTCCGCTTCGCCGCCCAGGCCTTCGGCTGCATCGTGGGGTGGGACGCCGACGACCGGACTGTGATCCTCATCGACACCGAGAAGCTGGTGGAGGACACCATCGCCAAATACGACTACACCCTGCTGGAGAAATACCTGGCCTACGGCCAGACCTACTCCACCGGCATCTGGGACATGGAGGCGGCCTTTGACGCGGAGCTGGCCCTGGGCGTGGCCCCCATCACCATGGACGGCGAGCTCACCGGCACCGTGGCCGACGGCATGCGGATGGACGCGGCCATGGCCCTGCGGATGGATCTGCAGGAGCTGCTGGGCAGCCTGACGGAGGGCGCCGGGGGCGGCATGAGTGCCACCGACACCGCCCTGCTGGACAGCCTGGCCGACGAGGGCATCGCCATGGACATCCGCGGCGATCTGGAGCGCGGGCAGCTCTACTTCCGCTTCGGCGGCGACTTCATGACCACCGCCCTGGGCGTGGACGAGAACACCTGGTTCTCCATGGACATGGCCGCCATGTATGAGGCCATGGGCATGGACTACAGCGGCCTGCTGTCCATGGCCGCCGGCGACGTGGACTACTCCGGCCTGCTGTCCACCCTGCTGGCCCTGGCCGTCACCGAGCCCACTGACAAGGACACCGCCTACAGCGACCTGTCCGCCGCGGTGGATCTGGCGGCCCAGCTGCTGCGGGACGACGCCTGGACTGTCAGCGGCAATGACCGCATCCTCCACTACAGCCTGGAGCAGGGCGGCGCGTCCGCCGATCTCACCTTCACCCTCACCCTGGACGGGGAGGACGTGACCGCCTACGATCTGTCGGCGGAGATCACCGCCACCGACCCGGACAGCGGCCTGGCCGTGAGCCTGACCGTGGCGGAGGCCATGGACGCCGACGGGAACATGACGGCCAACCTGTCCATGGGCATGGGTGACATCCTGTCCATGACCATGGACATGACCGGCGCCTATACCCAGGGCACCTCCGCCCCCGAGACCCAGCCCCCCGAGGGGGCCGCGGTGGTGGATCTGCTGGAGATGGGCACCGCCGTCCCCGAGGCGCAGCCCGCGGAGTAAGGGCTCTGCCATAACCGGACATACCAAAGGCGGAGGGACGCCACCGGGCGTCCCTCCGCCTTTTTATCCCATGTGAGGTGATTTTTTGTGGACAATGTGACGCTCATCGGCATGCCCGGCTCGGGCAAGAGCACCGTGGGGGTGCTGCTTGCCAAGGCTTTGGGCTATCAGTTTGTGGACACCGATCTGCTCATTCAGCAGCGGGAGGGGGCCCTGCTCCAGGACGTCCTGGACGCTCTGGGGGTGGAGGCCTTCCTGGATCTGGAGGGGGAGGTGCTGTCCGGCCTGGCCTGCACCGGCACCGTCATCGCCCCCGGCGGCTCCGCCGTGTGCCGGGAGAGGGGCATGAAGCGGCTGAAGGAGCTGGGAAGGGTGGTCTACCTCCACGTGCCCCTGGCGGAGCTGGAGCGGCGGGTGGACAACATCACCACCCGGGGCATCGCCATGGCCCCCGGGGAGACCCTCTCCCACGTGTTCGCCCAGCGGGAGCCCCTCTACCGGAAATACGCCGATCTCACCGTGGACGTGGAGGCGGGCCGCAGCCTGGAGGACACCGTGGCCGCCGTCCTGGCCGGCCTGCGCGGCGCGGTACGTCAACCGACAAGCCCGTAGGGGCGGATCGTATCCGCCCGTTTGCCCCCGGAACCACCGGCCCGTGGCGCGCGACGACCCGGCGCACCTAATGGGGCCCCCGCGGCGACCCAACGAAGTGGTCGGCGTGGGGAGAAGGAGGCCCAGCGGAGGGAATGAGCTTTCGCGTTTACGCGGAAGCGAACGATCCGCAGCTTGGGCCGACGATGTAGGGGCGACCTGTGGTCGCCCGCTGGACGTCGGGGGCTTCTTTCGTGGGGCGCGACGACTCGGCGCGCCATCCACCTGCCAGGGGGCCCCTCGCGGGGCGCGCCGCTTTTTTGAAGGTGGCTTCG
>NZ_JAHZDL010000013.1:0-38217 GCF_019422385.1 Flavonifractor sp. | reverse complement strand
TTGGCGTCCCGCTTGAGCTCGATGACCACCCGCATGCCGTTGCGGTCGGACTCGTCCCGGATGTCGGAGATGCCCTCCAGCCGCTTGTCCTCCACCTGGTCGGCCATGTTCTTGATGAGCATGCGCTTGTTGACCTGGTAGGGGATCTCGGTGACGATGATGCGGGTGCGGTTGTTGCCGAACTCCTCAAACTCGGTGCGGGCCCGGACGCAGATGCGCCCCCGGCCGGTGGCGTAGGCCGCCCGGATGCCGGAGCGGCCCATGATGATGCCCTTTGTGGGGAAGTCGGGGCCCTTCACGTGCTCCATCAGATCGGACAGCTCCGCCTCCGGGTTGTCCAGCACGCAGATGGCCGCGTCCACCACCTCCCGCAGGTTGTGGGGGGGAATGTTGGTAGCCATGCCCACGGCGATGCCGCTGGAGCCGTTGACCAGCAGGTTTGGAAACCGGCTGGGGAGCACCCGGGGCTCCTTCCGGCTCTCGTCGAAGTTGGGATCCCAGTCCACCGTGTCCTTCTCGATGTCGCGGAGCATCTCGTCGGCGATCTTGGCCATGCGGGCCTCGGTGTAACGGTAGGCGGCCGGGGGATCGCCGTCGATGGAGCCGAAGTTGCCGTGGCCGTCCACCAGGGGGTAGCGCATGGAGAAGTCCTGGGCCAGGCGCACCAGGGCGTCGTACACGGACTGGTCTCCGTGGGGGTGGTAGCGGCCCAGCACGTCGCCCACGCAGGTGGCCGACTTCTTGAAGGGCTTGTCGGCGGTCAGGTTGTCCTCATACAGGGCGTAGAGGATCCGCCGGTGGACGGGCTTCAGGCCGTCCCGCACGTCGGGCAGGGCGCGGCCCACGATGACGCTCATGGCGTACTCGATATAGGACTGCTCCATCTCGTGCACCAGGTAGGAGGTCTCGATCTTCTGGTCGGGGAAGCGGATCTCCTCCGGGTCGTACTGCGGTTTTTTACTCATGTATGGTTATCCTCCTTCAGAGGCGTTTTCATGGTAGGGGCGCACCTGTGTGTGCGCCCGGATTTCCGGGACGGGCCGACACGCAGGTCGGCCCCTACGGGTTTCAGAATGCCGGCCCGCATTTTCCCGCTCCTTAATAGTCCAGGTTCACCGCGTACTTTGCGTTTTTCTCGATGAACTCCTTGCGGGGCTCCACCTTCTCGCCCATGAGGATGGTGAAGGTCTCGTCGGCGGCCACGGCGTCGTCCAGCTCGATGCGCTTGAGGGTGCGCCGCTCCGGGTCCATGGTGGTCTCCCACAGCTCGTGGGGGTTCATCTCGCCCAGGCCCTTGAAGCGGGAGATGTCCACCTTGGCGTTGGGGTTGTCCCCCCGCAGCTCGGCGGAGATGGCGTCCCGCTCCTCCTCGGAGAAGGCCAGGCGGGTGGTCTTGCCCCGGCTCAGCTTGAACAGGGGGGGCACGGCGGCGTAGACGTAGCCGTGCTCGATCAGGGGCCGCATGAAGCGGAAGAAGAAGGTGAGCAGCAGGGTGCGGATGTGGGAGCCGTCCACATCGGCATCGGCCATGATGATCACCTTGTGGTAGCGCAGCTTGTTCAGATCAAACTCGTCCCCGATGCCGGCGCCCAGGGCGGTGATCACAGGCTGCAGCTTGTCGTTGCCGTAGACCTTGTCGGCCCGGGCCTTCTCCACGTTGAGCATTTTGCCCCACAGGGGGAGGATGGCCTGGAAGCGGCTGTCCCGGCCCTGGGTGGCGGAGCCGCCGGCGGAGTCGCCCTCGACGATATACAGCTCGGTGAGCTCCGGGTTGACCTCGTTGCAGTCCCGCAGCTTGTCGGGCATGGCGGCGCCGCCCAGGGCGGTCTTGCGGCGCACCGACTCCCGGGCCTTTCTGGCGGCCTCCCGGGCCCGGTTTGCCATGAGGGCCTTCTCCAGGATGGCCTTGCCCACTGCCGGGTTCTCCTCCAGGTACTCGGAGAGCTTCTCGGTGACGATGTTATTCACCAGGGTGCGGATTTCACTGTTGCCCAGCTTGGCCTTGGTCTGGCCCTCGAACTGGGCCTCAGTGAGCTTGACGGAGATGACGCAGGCGATGCCCTCCCGGCAGTCCTCGCCGGACACCTTCTCATCGTCCTTGAGGAGCTTCATCTTCCTGCCATAGGCATTGAGCACAGTGGTCAGGGCCCGCTTGAAGCCCTCCTCGTGCATGCCGCCCTCGGGGGTGTGGACGTTGTTGGCGAAGGACACGATGGTCTCGTTGTAGCCGTCGTTGTACTGGAAGGCCACCTCCGCCATGGAGTCCTCCTTCTGGCCGGACATGTAGATCACGTCCGGGTGGATGGGATCCTTGGAGCGGTTGATAAAGGACACGAACTCCCGGATGCCGCCGGCGTAGTGCATGGTGTCCTCCTGCTCCCGGCCGGGGCGGGCGTCGATGGTGTGGATGCGCAGGCCGGCGTTGAGGAAGGCCTCCTCCCGCATGCGGGTGTGGATGGTGTCGTAGCTGTACTCGGTGACCTCGAACATCTCGGGGTCGGGCTTGAAGGTGACCTCGGTGCCGTGGCGGTCGGTGTCCCCCACCACCTGCATGGGCTGGGTCACCTTGCCCCGGGAGAACTTCATCTCATAGATCTTCCCGTCCTTGTGCACCCGCACCGTCAGCCACTCGGAGAGGGCGTTGACCACGCTGGCGCCCACGCCGTGGAGGCCGCCGGACACCTTGTACCCGCCGCCGCCGAACTTGCCGCCGGCGTGGAGGATGGTGAACACCACCTCCAGGGCGGGCAGGCCGGTCTGGGGCTGGATGTCCACGGGGATGCCGCGGCCGTTGTCCACCACGGTGATCACGTCCCCGTCGCCGATGGTGACGGTGATCTCGTCGCAGTAGCCCGCCAGGGCCTCGTCGATGGAGTTGTCCACAATCTCATACACCAGGTGGTGCAGGCCGCTCTCCGACGTGGAGCCGATATACATGCCCGGGCGCTTGCGGACGGCCTCCAGGCCCTCCAGCACCTGAATCTCGGAGCCGCCGTACTCGTGCTCCACCTGGGTGGGGTTGTGCTCAAATGTCTCTGCCATGGAAAAACCTCCAATTGGGAATATGGCCGGGCAGCCAAGGGCCGCCCCCGCGAAGGGCCCGCGGGAGCCGCCTTTGGCGGCCCGAATCTGTTCTCACTTATTCAAAGCTGTTGCTCTCCGCCCGCCGCAGCAGGGTGGCCGGGGAGAGCTGGGACAGGTAGATCCGCTCCTCTCCCCCCCGGTGGCGGCACAGGACAAAGGACTTGGGCAGGTCGCCGCTGGCGTTCACCACCCGGCCGGCCCGCTCCGCCCCCTCCAGAAAGGCGCGGGTGACGCGGGAGGAGCTGGTGTTGTCCAGATCAAACACCCCCAGCACGTCCCGGTAGGGCACCACCACCCCCTGGCCCAGGTGCAGGTACATCAGCCTCCCCTCCTGTCCTTGACCACCCGGGGGCTCCACAGCCGCTTCCACAGCCGCCAGCCCAGCAGGGTGCCCAGCAGCGCAAAGGCCGCCGGCACGCCGGGGACAAACAGCAGCTGGGTCACCGGGGAGACATCAGACTCCCACACGCTCAGCCGCCCCGCCGTCACCAGCGCCGTGATGGCCGCCACCGCCAGCGGCGGCAGCACCTTCCACCACTTCCGCCTGGTGAAGCGGCACACCAGATACTCCGGGATCAGCCCCGCCAGCAGCGGCAGGACGCAGAAAATGGCAATGTAGATGGGCATAGGGTTCTCCTTTTTTTGCTCGGGTGGTTGAGTTCTCACCAATCTGGGACGGATCTCCCGGCGCGGTATGTCAATTGCCAGACTCGTAGGGGCGGATATCATCCGCCCGTATCCGTTACCGGGTGCCCCCGGGGGACGGGCCTGCCCGGCCGGGGCGCCGCTTTTGATGTCAAAAGCGGCGGGAAAACCACCAGGGCCTGCGGGCCCTGGACCCGGAGCCCATGGCGGCGGTGGGCTGTACGGACAGGGTAAAGACCGGGCAGGCATTGCCGCCCGTCCTATTGGCAGTTACGTCACAGGCGCTGCCGCGCCCCGGTCAGCACGCATCGGGATTACCCCGCAAGCCCTGAAAGCTGCTGCGCTGTACCGGCCTGGCCCGCCGGGCCGCCGTCGGTGCCATGCATCCGAAAAACTTTGGCGGGTATGGTAGTTATCCGTAGGGGCGACCTGTGGTCGCCCGCCGCGCAGGCGTCTGCCGGGAGGCTGCGGCCTCCGCAAAACCAACGTGTATCCCGCACCAATCAGGAAACCAGCTGTCCGTCCCGGATGCGGAAGGTCTTCCCCTCCCCCAGGCGGTCCAGCCCCACGTCCTCACAGCAGGTGATGAACACCTGCCCGCCGGTGATGCGCCGGAGGACAAACTCCTGCCGCCGCTGATCCAGCTCGGAGAGCACGTCGTCCAGCAGGAGGACGGGCCACTCCCCGGTCTCGTGGAAAAAGATCTCCCGGCTGGCCAGCTTGAGGGACAAGGCGGCGGTGCGGGTCTGGCCCTGGGAGGCGAAGGCCTTGGCGCTCACCCCGTCCAGCTCCACGGTGAGATCGTCCTTGTGGGGGCCGGACAGGCACTGCCGGGCCTCCAGCTCGGCCTTGCGGTGGCTCTCCTGGTGGGAGAGCAGCTGGGCGAGGATCTGCCTGGGGCTCCCCTCCGGATCGGTGACGGTGGACACCGTCTCATACCGGAGATCCAGCCGCTCCCGCCCGCCGGAGAAGTCCCGGTGGATGGGGGGCGTCACCTCCCGCAGGCGCTTGACGAAGTGGGCCCGGTAGTGGATGAGCAGGGCGCCGGTCTGGGCCATGCGCAGGTTGAACTCGTCCAGGGTGTCCAGCAGGGAGGGGTGCTCCTCCCAGTCCCGGAGTATGCGGGTCTTGTGCTCATAGAGCCGCCGGTACTCCGCCAGGGCCTCGGCATACTTGGGCCGCAGCTGGCAGATGCAGGTGTCCAGGAACCGCCGGCGGGTGGCCGCCCCCTCCCGGATGAGGTACAGATCCTCCGGGCAGAAGAGCACGGTGTTGAGCACCCCGGACAGCTCCCCGGCGGACTTGAGCCGCACCCCGTTGGAGAAGAGCTGCCGCCGCACCCCCCGGCCCAGCCGGGCCTCCAGGGTGAAGTCCCGCCCCCGGGCGGACACCTCCCCCTTGACGAAGGCGTGCTCCACCCCAAACTGGATGAGCTCCTTGTCGTACCGGGCCCGGTGGGAGGAGGCGGTGGACAGGTAGGCGATGGCCTCCAGCAGGTTGGTCTTGCCCTGGGCGTTCTCCCCGCAGATCACGTTGACCCCCGGGGCAAACCGGGCCTCCAGATGGAGGTAGTTGCGGAAAAAGTCCAGGGTGAGGGCGCGGACGATCATACCAGCGTGAGCTCCACCCCGTCCAGCGACACCCGGTCGCCGGGCCGGAGCTTGCGCCCCCGCTGGGTGCAGACCTCCCCGTTGACGGCCACCTCCCCGGCCTGGATGCGCTCCTTGGCCTCCCCGCCGGTGGAGGTGAGGCCCTCAAACTTCAAGAGCCCCTCTAACTTAATAAAATCCGTGTGAATGTGAACCTCTCGCGTCTCCATAACGACAACCTTTTTGAAAAAATTGATAATTGAAAATGGATCATGGACAATTTGGCTTGCTACAGCAGGGACTGAAGAATCCCATACACCTCCGGCAGGGCCCGCTTCAGGGCCACGGGGCGGCCCTTGGCCCGGTCGTAGAAGAAGTGGCCGGAGGTGCCCTCCGCCTTCAGCTCTCCGGTGGTGGTCTCCACCATGCGGTAGCCCAGCTCCAGCTTGGCGGGGGACAGGTGGTTGATGGTCAGGGTGATGGCCACCTCCTCCCCGAAGCGGGTCATGGAGCGGTACTTGCAGGACACGTCGGTGAGGGCGAAGTCGATGCCCGCGTCCACGGCCCTGGCATAGGGGAAGCCGATCTGATCCATGAAGTCGGTGCGGGCCTCCTCCATCCAGGCAATATAGTTGCCGTGCCAGACGATGTTCATGCCGTCGGTCTCATAGAAGTGGGGCCGGCGGAGGTAGGGTTTGATCTCCATGTTATTCCCCCGCCTTCAGCCGCACGGGCAGCACCATGTAGAGGAAGTTCTCCTCCCCCTCGGTGGGCAGGATGACGCAGGGGGACACGCCGGTGGTCAGCTCCAGCCGCACCCTGTCCGCCGGGGCGGCCTTGAGGGCGTCCATCAGGTACTTGTTGTTGAAGCCGATCTCCAGCCCGCCGCCGTCCCCCTCCAGGGGGCACTCGTCGTAGGCGTCGCCGATGGCGGTCTTGGTGGAGATCTTCAGCAGGTTGTGGTCAAAGGTGCAGCGCAGGGGGCTTTTCAGCTTGTCGCTGATGATCAGGCTCACCCGGTCGATGGAGGAGAGCAGGGCCCGGGTATCCCCCACCACGTGGATGGTGTTGTTGCGGGGGATGGCCTGGCGGTAGGCCAGGAACTCCCCCTCCAGCCGGCGGGACACCAGCATGGTGGAGCCAACCTTGAACATGACGTGGCGGGCGCCCTGGATGATCTGGGCGGGCTCATCCACGTCGGAGCAGATCTTCTCTACCTCGGACAGGGCGGCGCCGGGCACCACGAAGGAGAAGGACTCCGCCCCCTCCTTTTTGTCGATGGCCTCGTGCCGCAGGGCCAGGCGGTAGCCGTCCACCGACACGATGGTGAGCCCCTTGTCGTCCGCCTCAAACAGGGAGCCGGTGTGGATGGGGCGGCTCTCGTTGTCGCTGACAGCGAACAGGGTCTGGCCGATCATGGCGCGCAGCTTGGCCTGGGACAGGGTGATGGTGTTCTGGTACTCCACGGTGGGCAGCTCGGGGAACTCCTCCGGGTCGGTGCCCAGGATGTTGAACTCGCTCATGCCGCAGGTGATGTTGACCATATAGTGGTCGGCGCGGAAGGTGACGATGTCGTCGGGCAGCTTGCGGATGATGTCGCCGAACAGGCGGGCGCCCAGCACCAGGGTGCCCTCTTCCTGGATGTCGGCGGGCACCACGGTGCGGATGCCGGTCTCCAGGTTGTAGCCGGTGAGGCGCAGTTCATTGCCTGCCTCCAGCAGGATGCCCTCCAGGGCGGGAATGGAGCTCTTTGGAGACACGGCCCTGGAGGTGGTGGAGATGGCGGCCTGCAGCAGAGCCTTTTCACAGGAGAATTTCATGGAAGGGTGACCTCCGTTCATAGGATGGCGATCTCCCGGGAGAGGAGGGGGATCAGATCGTAATAGTAGACCGTAGGGAAATTTTTTGTGGAAAAAGCCCGGAATATGCTGGGCGGCAGGGCTTTGCCCGTCCACAGGGTATGTGGAGGCGTCCCGCCGCTTTCCACACGGGGGACAGCGGCGGCCTGTTTGTCCACACAGGGTTGTCCACATTCCCACAAAAAGCCGTGGAAATGTGGACAGCGGTTATTCATACCGGGCGTTGATGTTGGCGTTGATGTCCTTGATGACCTCGGCCACCTCGGGGGACTGCTTGGTCAGCTTCTCGATGCGGTCGATGGAGTGCATGACGGTGGTGTGATCTCGGTTGTCAAACTCCTTGCCGATCTCCTTCAGGGACAGGTTGGTCATGCGCCGGATCTGGTACATGGCGATCTGCCGGGCCAGGGCGGTGTCCTTGGTGCGGCCCTGCCCCCGGATGGCGTCGGGGTCGATGCCGTAGAACTTGCCCACCTCGTCGATGATGATCTCCGGCGAGGGGAGGAAGTCGGCCTTGTCCTTGAACATGTCCCGCACCGCCCGGGTGACGGTGTCCACGTCCACGCTCTCCCCCATCAGCTCCTGGAAGGCCAGGATCTTGTTGACGGTGCCCTCGATCTGCCGCACGTTGGAGGTGATGTTCTCCGCGATATACTGGAGCACCGGGTCGGGCAGGTTCATGCCCCGGCGGATGGCCTTGTTCTTGATGATGGCAACCCGGGTCTCGTAGTCCGGGGGCTGGATGTCCACGGGCAGGCCCCACTCAAACCGGGTGCGCAGCCGGTCGTCCAGCCGCAGCATCTCCTTGGGGGGGCGGTCGGCGGTGAAGACGATCTGCCGGCCCGCCTCGTACAGGGTGTTGAAGGTGTGGAACATCTCCTCCTGGGTGGACTCACGGCCGGCGATGAACTGCACGTCGTCCATCAGGAACACGTCGGCGGAGCGGTACTTCTCCCGGAACTCCGGATTGCGCCCCTCCCGGATGGCCTGGATGAGCTCGTTGGTGAAGGAGTCGCCCTTGATGTAGACGATGCGGTACTCCGGATGGTTCTGGTGGATCTTGTGGGCGATGGCGTAGAGCAGGTGGGTCTTGCCCAGGCCGGACTCGCCGTAGATGAACAGGGGGTTGTAGGTCTGGGCCGGATGCTCCGCCACCGCCAGGGCCGCCGCGTGGGCGAACTTGTTGGACGAGCCCACCACGAACCGCTCAAAGGTGTACTCCTCCGTGCCGGGGAGGAACAGCTCGTCGGTCTTCTTCTCGCCGAAGTCCTCCAGCTCCCCCTCCCCCAGCACCACCACCTCAAAGTCGGCGGAGAACAGCTCGTGCAGCGCCTTCTGGATGGCGGGCAGGTAGCGGGACACGATGATGTCCCGCTTGAAGTTGGTGGGGGTGTGGAGAATAAACCGGTTGGCCTCCAGAGCCACCGGCACGGCGTCGTCAAACCAGGTGTTGATGGTGGTGGCGGTCATGTCCCCCTCCGTCTCCATCAGAGAGAGCACCTTGGCCCAGATGTCGGCCGGGAAATTCACGAAAAGACCACCTCTTTTGAAAAATATCACAGCACTTCATTATACCAAAAATTCCGCCTCCGCGCAACAGATACTATTATAAAAAAGAAACTCTTTTTGGCTGGGGATATTGTGGGGCGCGGCATCCCTGACGCGCCGCCTGCCTTCCCCAGTGCGCACACCGGGGCGGATGAGGGGTTCCCGGATGCCCGCCCAGCCGCCGCTATCCGTGGGGCGCGACGACTCGGCGCGCCGTCCGTAGGGGCGGCCTGTGCTCGCCCGTCTGGCGGGGCCCCCGCGCGGGGCGGGCCTGCCTGACCTGTCCACAAGATCTGGTATTCCCCGGGGAAGGCCGGCCCAAACGGGAAAAAAGATTGCAAAAAGGGAGTTGACAGGGCATTTTGGAATAGGCTATAATATCATCTGCATCGTATGGGCATCCATGGTGTAAAGCAGTTTTCTTTGACGACCGCAGCCGCAAGGCTGTTGTGGTGGGCGGCTCTGCCGCCGGATTACAGGACAGGAGGTGTACCGAAATGGTTCGTACCTATCAGCCCAAGAAGCGTCAGCGCTCCAAGGAGCACGGGTTCCGCAAGCGGATGCGCACTGCCAACGGCCGCAAGGTTCTGGCTCGCCGCCGCGCGAAGGGCCGCGCCCGTCTGACCCACTGATGGTCAGAGAAACGGAATAGGGCATTTCAGAGGGGCGGGGGAGCTTTTCCCACCGCCCCTGCGAAGCATACGCAGAAAAAGGGGGCGGGAGACGTGGAGCACACGGTTTCGCTGAAACTCAATCACGTATTCCGCCGCCTGTACGGCAGGGGCAAGAGCGCGGTGAACCCGTGCCTGGCCCTGTACTGCCGCAGGAACAACCTGGGCTACAGCCGTCTGGGCCTCACCGTGGGGGTGAAGCTGGGCAAGGCGGTGGTGCGCAACCGCACCCGCCGCCGCATCAGGGAGGCCTATCGTCTCCACGAGCACCAGTTCCTCCCCGGCTACGACCTGGTGGTGGTGGCCCGGGTGAAGGCGGGGCACAGCCGCTACCGGGAGATCGAGCGCAGCCTGCTCTCCCTGGCGGACAGGCTGGGCCTGCTGCGAAAAGAGGGAGCGTAAGTGAAGCGCCTGCTTCTGGCCCTCATCAGGGGCTACCGCAAATACATCTCCCCGGCCCGTCCCCCCTGCTGCCGCTTTATCCCCACCTGCTCGGCCTACGCCCTGGAGGCGGTGGAGAAATACGGCGCGTGGAAGGGGGGGCTTCTGGCCCTGCGCCGCCTGCTGAAATGCCACCCGTTTCACCGGCAGAAATCCATCGAGTACGACCCGGTTCCGTGAGGAACCAAGAAGTAGTAAAGTAACTTGGAGGCGCGCAAATGGATATTATCCTATCCCCTTTTGTCTGGCTGCTGGAGTGGTTTAACAGCTGGTTCAACAGCTACGGCCTGGCCCTGATCCTTTTCGCCGTGGTGGTCAAGGTGGTGCTGTTCCCCCTCTCTCTCAAGGGCAAGCGCAGCATGATCCAGATGAACATGCTCTCCGGACAGATGCAGAAGCTGCAGAAGCAGTACGGCAACAACCGGGAGCGGTACAATCTGGAGGTGCAGAAGCTCTACGAGAAGGAGAAGGTCAACCCCATGGGCGGCTGCCTGTGGTCTTTCATTCCCCTGATCATCCTGATGGTGCTCTACCCCATCATCCGGGAGCCCATCCACTACATGATGGGCATCAACGACGCCAACGCCCTCAACGCCATCGCCCAGACCGTCAACTGGGGCAGTGTGGCCGTGGACAACGGCTGGATCCGCGAGGCGGCGGACACCTTTGCCAACACCGCCTACAACCAGCTGTACCTGTCCTCCCTGATCACGCCGGACAACCTGTCCGCCGTGCAGTCCGCCGCCACCGCCGCCGGCGCGGCCGGGCAGAACATCTTCTCCATCAACTTTGATTTCCTGGGTCTCATCGACCTGTCCCAGATCCCCAAGCTCCAGTTCTGGACCATGGAGGGCGGCTTCGGCCTGTTCCTGCTGCCCGTCATCTCCGCCGGCTCCAGCGTGGTCTTCTCCCTCATCTCCATGAAGACCAATGCCATCAACAAGCAGGCCCAGCAGGCCAACAACAACGCCAGCATGCGGACCATGATGATCGTCTCCCCCCTCATCTCCCTGTGGATCGGCTTCACCATGCCCGCCGCCCTGTGCGTGTACTGGATTGCCAACAACCTGCTGTCCATGCTGCAGGAGTTCATCTGCGGCCGGCTGCTGAAGAAGGACTATGAGAAGGCCGCCGCCGCCCAGGCCGAGCGCGAGCGCCTGGAAAAGGAAGAGGAGAAGGAGGAGCGCCGCCGCAAGGCCGAGGAGCGCGCCCGCCGCATCGAGGAGGCCAAGCTCAACAAGGGCAAGAAGAAAAAGGCTGAGAAGAAGGACGAGGACGACGACAAGATCCCCGGCTCCGTCAAGGAGAACAGCCGGGTGGGCATGCGCCAGTACGCCCGCGGCCGGGCCTACGACCCCTACCGCTACAGCGAGGACGGCCCCACCCCCTACCCCGGCGAGGAGCCCATCTTCCCGCCCCGGGCCGACTCCCGGGAGCTGAAGCGGGAGGCTCACGAGGTGGAGGAGGAGCTGCGGGAGCTCCGCACCGACGAGGCCATTGAGGAGACCATCCTCACCGGTGAGATCCCCGCCCCCGAGACGGACAGCCAGCCCGACGCCCAGCCCGGCGAGGCCCCCGCCCCCCAGGCGGAGGAGAGCACGCCGGCGGAGGGCGGCGACGACACCAAAACCGACGGCGAGTCCGGCAAGTGACGGCTGGCCGCTTTCATAAGGAGAGATGCCATTTATGCTGAAATGGATCGAGAGCACCGGCAAGACGGAGGACGCCGCCATTGAGGCCGCCCTCCAGAAGCTGGGCCTGGACAGGGACGACGTGTCGGTGGAGGTGCTGGAGCGGGCCAAGTCCGGCTTCCTGGGCATCGGCAGCTGCCCGGCCAAGGTAAAGGTGACCTACGAGGCCCCCGACGAGCCGGAGGAGGCCCCCGCGCCGGAGCCGGTGCGGGAGGAGCCCCGGCCCGCCCCCCAGGCGGAGCGCCGCCCCGCCCCGGAGAAGAAGCCCGCGCCGGAGAAGAAGCCTGCCCCGGAGCGCCCCGCCGAGCCCGCCGCCGCGGCCCCGGCCGCGGACGACGAGAAGGCCGCCAAGATCGACGCCTTCCTCACCGGCCTGCTGGAGCACATGGGCGCCGACGCCCGCCCGGTGGTGAAGGTGGATGAGAACGGCACCTACCAGGTGGAGCTGGTGGGCCAGGAGCTGGGCAGCCTGATCGGCCGCCGGGGCGAGACCCTGGACGCCATCCAGCAGCTCACCGGCTACGCGGTCAACCACGGCCAGTCCAGGCGGGTGCGCATCCATGTGGACGCCGAGGGCTACCGCGCCAAGCGGGAGGAGTCCCTGGTGCGCCTGGCCAAAAAGACCGCCGCCAAGGCGGTGAAGTACCGCCGCAACGTGACCCTGGAGCCCATGAACGCCTATGAGCGGCACGTGATCCACACCGCCCTCCAGGAGACCCCGGACGTGACCACCTACTCCATCGGCACCGAGCCCAACCGCCGTACCGTGGTGGCCTACAGCCGCGGGGAGCACCGATAAGCAGTATGAAAAGGGCGCCCGGCCGGGCGCCCTTTTTCCACAGAAGGCCGGGGATTTCCGGAGACCGCGGGCCGGCACATAGGCCGGCCCCTACAGGGAAATCTGAAATCGTTCTTCTGTAGGGGCGCACCTGCGTGTGCGCCCGCCGCGCCCTTTGCCAGAGAGGAGATCGACCGTGAACAAAACCGAACTGCTCAACAAGCTCTCCCGGGACAGTGAGGAGCGGCTGCTGCTGGCCCGGACGCTGGACAGGCTGGAGCTGGCCCGCACCCGCAATATCCCGGCCTGCACCGGCTTTTTATCCCCACAGGAGCGGGCGAGTGTGGAAAACCTGCTGGGCGCCTCCGGCCATCCGGCCCACCTGTTCTACGGCGGGTACGAGGGGGCCGAGCGCACGGTGTGCGCCTTCCTCCCAGACTGGCTGGAGGGGGCGGACTGGGCCGCCGACCCGGACAGCTGCCCCGTGCGGGCCATCCGCTGCACCTGGAGCGGGGTCAGCCTGAGCCACCGGGACTTCCTGGGCGCCATCCTGGGCCTGGGCCTGGATCGGGAGAAGGTGGGCGACCTGCTGGTGGGGGACGGCGTGTGCGACATCCTGGCGCTGGAGGAGATCACCGGCTTCCTGCTTCTCCACCTGGAGCAGGCGGGCCGTGCAAAACTCAAGGCCGCCCCCCTGCCCCTGGACAGGCTGGAGCCCCCGGAGGTGAAGGTGAAGGCCATCCGGGACACCGTCAGCTCCCTGCGGCTGGACGCGGTGGCCGCCTCAGGCTTCTCCCTGTCCCGGGGGAGGGCGGCGGAGCTGATCTCCTCGGGGAAATTCCAGCTCAACCACCGGGAGTGCACCAAGCCCGACCGCCCCGTGGCGGAGGGGGACGTGCTCAGCTGCCGCGGCCTGGGCAAGTGCGCCGTCAAGACCGTGGGCGGCCCCTCCAAAAAGGGGCGCATCATGATAGAACTGGAGCGATATGTGTAATGGAACAGGCAAAGATCGACCGCATCAACGAGCTGGCCAGGAAGGCCAAGAGCGAGGAGGGCCTGACCCCGGCGGAGATGGTGGAGCGGGATCTGCTCCGCCAGGAGTACATCGCCGCCTACCGGGACAACCTCATCGCCCAGCTGGAGAACACCTACATCGTGGAGCCCGACGGCACCAAGCACAAGCTGGGCAAAAGGCCCGACTGAACCGACAGCGCCGCCCTCTGCATGAGGGCGGCGCTGTTTAGCTTACTGCTGAAGCTTGTTGATGTAGCGATAGATCGTAACCTCTGTGGTCTTAAGGGCGGCGGCCAGCTCTGTGATGGCTCCCTTGACCAAAAAGATGCCCTTCTCGTCCAGAGAGCGCACCACCTCCATCTTCTCCTGGTAGCTCAGGCGGGTGGGCTCCACGCCGTAGCGGTCCAGCTCCTCCCGGATGGCGTTGGTGACCAGACCCTCCACTGACACCTCAAAGCTGTTGAAAAAGGAATCCCTCGGCTTGGCGTCGTAGGGGTGGCTGCCGGAGATCATGGTATTCAGCATGTCGCGCATCTCCACCAGACGCTCCACATTGACGTTGATGGTGATCATGCCCCTCAGCTTCTGCTGCGGGTTGTTCTTCAGGAAAAAGGTGGCGGATTTCAGCTTGTGCTTGCTGCGGGACAGGGCCCGGTAGTTGACGATGAACTCCTCCTTCTCGTAGACATGGGACTCCAGAAACTTCCGTTCCAGAGAGCGCATCTCACTGCCGGGTACCATCTCCTCGTCCATGGGGTTGAGCACCTGATAGACCAGCCGGTCCTCCACATCGTACAGAATGATCTCAGCATCAGGCCCCAGCATCTCAGAAAAAAAGCGCATCAGGGGGAGAACAGACTCCAAATGTTCTTTCCGCTCCATTGCGACCTCACCTCTTATATAGTTTACTCGAAATGGAGTAGATTGTCCAGAGAAAAGGATAGATAACGCCCGGCCGGTTTTCTCCGGCCGGGCGCAGCAATCAGAATTTTATGATGCCGACAAGCTGAAGGAACATAAAGACCAGAGCGATGGGTGCGATGAATTTAATGGTAATGGAGTAATAACGGTTAAATTTGATGCCGTCGCCGATGTTGATCTCCTCCAGAAGGGTCTTGGGCTTGAGGATCCAGCCCACCAGGATGACCATGAGCAGAGCGCCCAGGGGCAGCAGAATGGCGGATACCAAGGTGTCGTTGACAAAGTCGAAGATGTTGCTCCCAAAGATCGAAATATGGGAGAGGGGACCAAAGGACATCATCAGGAAGGTTCCGATAACAAATACCACACCTGCAATAATCCAAGTGGAAATTTTCCGGTTCATCTTGAGTTCGTCTACGAAGTAGCCTACGATTGCCTCCATAATGCAGATGGTGGAGGTGAGGCAGGCGAAGAACAGCATGATGAAGAAGACGGTGGCGAACACCATGCCAAGGTTCATCTGCGCGAAGATGGCGGGCAGGGTGATGAACACCAGCGGGGGGCCCATGCCGGCCTCGATATTGAACGCAAACGCGGCGGGGAAGATGATCAGGCCGAACAGGACGGCGGCGCTTGTGTCGCCGATGCCGACCATCAGGGTGCTGCTGCCGATGGTCTTTTTCCGGTCCAAATAGGAGCCGTAGACGACCAGATTGCCACAGCCCACACCCAGGGAGAAGAAGCCCTGGCCGATAGCAGCCATGACCGCTTCTGCATCCAGACTGGAGAAGTCGGGGATCAGGTAGAACTCCAGGCCCTTTTCCGCGCCGGGCAGGAGGATGGAGCGGATGGCCAGGAAGATGATCATGACGAACATGATGGGAAGCAGGACGTTGCACACCTTCTCAATACCGCCTTTGACGCCCCGCAGGACGATGAAGGTGGTGATGAGCAACATGACCGCCAGCCACAGGATCATCTGGAAGGGGTTTGCGGTGAAGTTGCCGAACATGGTGGTGATCTCGTCGCCAGACATGCCGTTATAAGCACCGGTAATGGATTTAAAGAGATAGGCCACCGTCCAGCCCGCGATGCCGCAGTAGAAGGACAGGGTCAGCACCAGAGAAATGACGCCGATAATACCAAGCAGATACCACTTTTTCCCCGGAAGTAGCTTTTTCAGGGCCGTGGTATAGCTGGCGCCGGTTTTACGCCCGATGGCGTACTCCGTCATCAGGACCGGGCCGGAGACCAGTAACAGGGCGATTAGATAGACCACGATGAAGGCCGCGCCGCCGTGGCGGCCCACCAGATAGGGGAACTTCCAGATGTTCCCCAGGCCGATGGCGCCGCCCATGGAGGCCAGAACGAACGAAATACGGCTGCCGAACTGTTCACGTTGCTGTTGATTCTGCAGGCTGTTGCTGGGTTCTCCCATGAGTTGTCCCTCCTATCCTCTTTACAGTGTCAGGTGTATCAGGATTGAGGAGACCGATCATTATGGGAACAAGATCCAAGCTGTTGCCGGCGGTTGGTGGACCGCCACCCTGCGCAGCTTCCTTGACAGAGAAGCCAGAATGGGCATATAATACATATGCGGAAGATCGTTGCTCTGGAGAGGGCGATTTTCTGCCCATTCCGCCGTGGAGAAGTGGCAGCTTTTCCACGGCCTTTTTGCGCTGAGCCGTTCGAGGGGCAGGTATTTATAAACCTGCCCCTCCAAACAAAGCGGACTTGACTTTGTTCCGGCTGAAGGGGGTCTCCCTTTGTACAGATATGTGGGCGGTATCCGGTAAATGCGTCTTGGGTCTGTATGTATTTTAAGGTTTTACAGCAGCTCAAAGCCGGCGGTGAAGTGACGCAGGGCGGTAATCGGGCCCTCATAGATCAGCTTCATGCCGCGGTACTCATCCCGCTTGCTGTAGATGTACTCCAGGGCATCCACGATGCAGTCCAGGTGGTTGTTGGTGTAGACGCGGCGGGAGACGGAGATGCGCATAAGCTCCAGAGCGGGCCAGGTGGGCTCTCCGGTGACGGGATCCTTGCCGCCGAAGGCGCAGCCGCCCATCTCCACGGCGCGGATGCCGGCCTCCTGATAGAGGGCCACCACCAGGCGCTGGGCGGGGAACTCGGGCTGGGGGATGTGGGGGAAGAAGCGGCGGGCGTCCACATAGATGCCGTGGCCGCCGCTGGGCTCCACGCAGGGGATGCCCTTCTCCTTCAGACGATCGCCAAGGTACTTAACCTGGTTGATGCGGTACTCCAGGTAGTCGTCAGTGGTGGCCTCCAGCAGGCCCACGGCCAGAGCCTCCATGTCACGGCCGGACTGGCCGCCGTAGGTGATGAAGCCCTCGTGCACGATGGCCTGCACGTTGGAGTAGAGGTAGAAGTCGTGGTTGCGGGTGACGATCAGGCCGCCGATGTTTACCAGACCGTCCTTCTTGGAGCTCATGGTGGCGGTCTCACAGTAGGAGAACATCTCCCGGGTGATCTCGCGGATGTCCTTGTCGGCGTAGCCGGGCTCACGGGTCTTGATGAACCAGGCGTTCTCAGCCAGGCGGGCAGAGTCGATGACCACGGGGATGTTGTGGGCCTGGGCGAACTCGCTGACGGCTTTGATGTTGGCCATGGACACGGGCTGGCCGCCGTTGTTGTTGCAGGTGACGGTGATAATGATCACGGAGATGGAGTCGGGGCCGTGCTCGTCCAGGATCTTCTGCACCTTGTTCAGATCAATGTTGCCCTTGAAGTCCTCGGCGGGGCTGGCGGCATCCAGGCCGGCGTCGATGACACAGTCCACGGGGATGGCGCCCAGGATCTCGGCGTTGCCGTGGAAGGTATCGAAATGCATGTTGCCTACGGCGTACTTGCCGGGCTTGGCGTAGTACTGGGCCATGATGAAGTCGGCGCCGCGGCCCTGATGGGTGGGCTGCACATAGGGCATGCCGAACACCTCCTGGGCGGAGGCCTCCAGCTTGTAGAAGCTCTTGCAGCCGGCGTAGCTCTCGTCACCCAGCATCATGGCGGACCACTGCTCGGTGCTCATGGCGGTGGTGCCGGAGTCGGTGAGGCAGTCCACATACACGTCCTCTGCCTTCAGGCGGAAAGCGTTGTACTGGGCCTCCTTCAGGGCCTCGGTGCGGTAGGCGCGGGTAGTCTTTTTGATGGGCTCCACAACCTTAATGCGGAAGGGCTCTGCATGCTGAAAATTGCGTTCCATGTGACAACACTCCTCCATAAAATAGATTTTTGACTGTCTGGTTTGTAAATATTTTATCTTTGCGTAAGTTATATTAACACCGAGAGAATAGTATGTCAATAATGTAAAAATTGATAAAGTCAAGTTCAATTTTTTATCACTATTACACAAAACACGACCTCTCTATATCTATATGACCGTATGATAAAAAAATATCCCCGCAGAACCAACGTTCTGCGGGGATATTTTTCGGAGCGATCAGAACTTGATGCGCTCGGCGATATAATTCTTCACTTCGGACATGGGGATTCTGACCTGCTCCATGGAATCCCGCTCCCGGACGGTGACGCAGTGATCGGCGGGAGTGGTGTCGTCGCCCACGGTCTGGAAGTCCAGGGTGATGCAGAAGGGGGTGCCGATCTCGTCCTGGCGGCGGTAGCGCTTGCCGATGGAGCCGGCGTCGTCGTAGTCCACCATGAAGTCCTTCGCCAGCTCGTCCCGCAGCTGCTGGGCGGGGCCGGAGAGGACCTCCTTTTTGCTCAGGGGCAGCACGGCGCACTTGAAGGGGGCCAGGGCCGGGTGGAGGCGCAGCACGGTGCGCACGTCGTCGTTGCCCTTCTTGTCCTGGCCCACCACCTCCTCGTCGTAGGCGTCCACCAGGAAGGCCAGGGTGACGCGGTCGGCGCCCAGGGAGGGCTCGATGACGTAGGGGATATAGTGCTCGTTCTTCTCCTGGTCGAAGTAGGTGAGATCCTTGCCGGAGTGCTCCTGGTGCTGCTTCAGGTCGTAGTCGGTGCGGTCGGCCACGCCCCACAGCTCGCCCCAGCCGAAGGGGAACATAAACTCAAAGTCGGTGGTGGCCTTGGAGTAGAAGGCCAGCTCCTCCGGCTCGTGATCGCGCAGGCGCAGGTTCTCCTCCTTCAGCCCCAGATCGGTGAGCCACTTGCGGCAGAACTCCCGCCAGTACTGGAACCACTCCAGATCGGTGCCCGGCTGGCAGAAGAACTCCAGCTCCATCTGCTCAAACTCCCGGATGCGGAAGATGAAGTTGCCGGGGGTGATCTCGTTGCGGAAGGACTTGCCCACCTGGCACACGCCGAAGGGCAGCTTCCGCCGGGTGGTCCGCTGGATGGCGGGGAAGTTGACGAAGATGCCCTGGGCGGTCTCCGGCCGCAGGTACACCTCGTTGGCGGTGTCCTCCGTGACGCCCTGGTGGGTCTTGAACATCAGGTTGAACTTGCGGATGTCGGTGAAGTCGCTCTTGCCGCAGCCGGGGCAGGTGACGCCGTTGTCCCGGATGAAGGCCACCAGCTCGTCGTTGGTCATGGCCTCCACGTTCACGTCGGTGCGGTTGTTCTCGGCGCACCAGCCCTCGATGAGCTTGTCGGCCCGGTGGCGCATCTTGCAGGCCTTGCAGTCGATCAGCGGGTCGTTGAAGGTGGACACGTGGCCGGAGGCCACCCACACCTCGGGGTTCATGAGGATGGCGGCGTCCAGGCCCACGTTGTAGGGGTTCTCCTGCACAAACTTCTTCCACCAGGCCCGCTTCACGTTGTTCTTCAGCTCCACGCCCAGGGGGCCGTAGTCCCAGGAGTTGGCCAGGCCGCCGTAGATCTCGCTGCCCGGATACACAAAGCCCCGGCCCTTGCACAGGGCCACAATCTGTTCCATGGTCTTTTCGGTGTTCTTCATGGTAAAAGCTCCTTCTATCTGAAATTTGTTTGCGTCCAAAGGGCGGGCCGACACACAGGCCGGCTCCTGGGGGAGATTTGCACAGTAGGGGCGCACCTGTGTGTGCGCCCGTCTCCCCAGACCGGCGGCAGGGACGAAAAAACGCCCCGAGCCGTGAAGGCTCAGGGCGAAGCAAGCTCCGTGGTGCCACCTGAATTCGGGGTTATGGATGGAAACCCCGCGCTCAATCCCATAACGGCGGGAACCGGCGGGGCATTGCCTCCCCGCGGCTCGCGGGCGCCTTCCGCCAGACCCTCGGAAGCCTTTCACCGTCCGGCTTCTCTCTCAGGGCCAGGTCTGCGCGTACTCCTCCCGGTCACTGCCTGTCGCTGGCCGATATTGTATCACGCAAAAAGCCCGCCGTCAAGGCATTTCGGCCCCTATTCCACCAGAATCAGGCCGAAGTGGCTGTGCTCCTCCCCCACCTCCCGCAGGGTGTGGATCTCCAGATCGTGAGCGCGGGCGGTGGCGAACACGTCGATGCCGCACCCCTCCATGGAGGGGATGGCCTTCCCGGGAAAGCGGCACCCCGCCGGGTCGCAGGAGGGGCACAGCTTGCACGGCCCGCTGCCGAAGGCGAGGGCCTTGTAATACCCCGCCAGAAACAGCCGCCGGGCGCACTCCCAGGCCATGCGGCTGGCCCCGTAGTGGTGGATGCGGAACAGGACGGCGGTGGAATAGCTGTCCAGCACCGCCCGGGTGCGGGTGTAGTCCGGCGCCTCCGGCGGACAGCAGTGGTTGTGCCCGTAGCTCTCGCAGCCGAACTGGCAGCGAAGCCTGGGCCACGGCGCGGTGACCACCGTGTGGGGGTCGATGACGATGGCGGGGTCGGCCCCGTTCTCCCGCAGATACTCCAGACAGGCCTCCATTTGCCGTCCCTCCTCTCCCCCACAGTGTACTCCCGGCGGAAAAAACCGTCAAGGGGGGAGACAGCATCCACAGAAATATGATATGATGTGGAAAAACAGCCAGGAGGCGATTGTGATGAAACGACCCGCTGTCCGCATTACCCTCATCGACCGGCTGGGCAGGTGCGGCTGCCACCGGGGCCATAAGGTGGGGGACAGCTATGATTTCGACACCCAGCGGGGGCAGCTGTGCCCCATGGCCATGCACGTGGCCTTCCCCTATGTGGATATCCTCCGCTACGGCGGCGCCATCCCCGGCCAGCCGGAGGGCACCGCCACCTTCTGCTGCCCCGATGTGGATACCATCAACGTGTTCAAAATCGAGGTGGAAAACCCGTAGGGGCGGATAGTATCCGCCCGTATCCGTTACCGGGCCCGCCCGCGGGGGGCACCCCGCCAGACGGGCGACCACAGGTCGCCCCTACGGACGGCGCGCCGAGTCGTCGCGCCCCACGGATAGCGGTGGCTGGGCGGGCATTTGGGAACCCCTCATCCGCCCCAGTGTGCGCACTGGGGCACCTTCCCCCCAGCGGGGGGAAGGCTTCGGGCGGAGGATATCCGCCCGTGGGAAACGCCGGTTTTTACGGCTGGGCCTCAATGGGGATGGCGGTCTGCTCCGTGTCCGTGGTGATGGAGCGGAAGGCGGTCGCGTTGAGCAGCATCAACAGGATGGTCACTAGGACAGTGAGCGCCGCCAGGCCGATGAGCACCCCGGCCACCACCCGCCAGATTCTCCGGCTCCGCCGGTTGCGATCGGCCAGCAGGCGGTTGAGCTCGGCCAGGTGGGCGGCCACCTGGTCGGGGGCGGGCTCCTCCTCCACCGGGCCGCCCAGCAGGCGGCTCACCGGCACCTCCAGCTCCTCGGCCAGGCGGAGGAGCAGCTCCGCGTCGGGCACCGACAGGGCGTTCTCCCACTTGGAGATGGTCTGCCGGGTGACGTGGAGGCGGCCGGCCAGCTCCTCCTGGCTCAGGCCCCTGGCCCGGCGTAAGGTCTTGAGATTGTCAGCGAACATGAGATATCGTCTCCTTTCCGCCCCAGCATACCCCCAAAACCCCCGTTGCGGCAAGCAACGGGGGCGGACATGGGCGGGATTTCACGTCTGATCCAGCCGGCGGCGGTACCAGACGCAGTTGAACACATCCCCCAGGATGAGGATGTTGCCGCACAGGTAGAGCCACACCAGCAGGATGATCACCGAGGCCAGGGAGCCGTACACCAGGGAGTACCGGGCGGACAGGCCGATGAACCAGGAGAACAGGGCGGTGGCGGCCACCAGGGCCCCGGCGGCCAGGAAGGCGCCGGAGAGGACGGGGGGCCGGGGCTCCCCCCTGGGGGCGGCCATGCGGTAGGTCAGCAGCACGAAGAGGAGCACCAGCAGGAACAGCAGCAGGAAGCGGAACCACTGCCACTCCCAGGGCATGGCCTCCTCCGGCAGCTCCAGCCGCCCGGCCAGCCAGGAGAAGAGCCACTCCCCGGTGAAGAGCACCGCCACCGCCAGATAGACGGTGAGCAGGAAGAGCACCGAAAAGGCCACGCTGGCCGCGATGCGCTTCACCCCCCGGTAGCCGCCCCGGCCGTACAGCTCCTCCATCACCCGCATGAGGGTGCGGAAGGCCGCCGAGGCGGAGAACAGGGTCATGCCCGCCCCGGCCAGCAGCAGGGCGGGGGACTGGTTGGTGGTGATGTAGCCCATGTAGTCGGCCAGGATGCCCAGGGTCTCCCGGGGGAGGATGGCGGCGGCGGCGTCCAGCACCGCCCCCACGTCCAGGCGGAGCAGGCCGATGAAGGCGTTGACGCAGATGAGCAGGGGGAAGAAGGACAGCAGCAGGAAGTAGGCCAGCGCCGCCGCGGAGCGGGACACGTGCCGGCCGAAGTAGAGCCGGGCCACCTCCAGGCCGAAGCGCACCGGCGCCCAGTCCAGCAGCTTTTTCACGGTCTCCCCTCCCCCGCACTATTGTTCAGCATACCCTGTTTTCCTATGGAATATGCCTCGCAGAGTTCCTGCGGCCGCAGCCGCAGGAATCAAATCAAAATCCGTTATTTCCGGCGACATGTGCGTCGGAAATGACACTTCTCATGGCGGAAGGGGTGACAAATTTGTAAAAATCGAGCCCCTTCCGCCATGCAGCCTATTTCCAAAAAGCGGATTTTCCGCTTTTTGGAAATAATAAAAAGCCGTCTGCCCGGCAGACGGCTTTTTCATGGGTTCACGCGTTAGGCCAGCTTGTTCAGCTTGATGGTCATGGCGCTCTTCTTGTGCGCGGCGTTGTTCTTGTGCAGCAGACCCTTGACCACAGCCTTGTCGACCGCCTTGACGGCCACCTTGTAAGCGCCCTCGGCCTCGCTGCGGTTGCCTTCGACCACCGCGGCCTCGAACTTCTTGATGTCGGTCTTCAGCGCGGACTTAGCGGCCTTGTTCTGCGCGGCCTTGGTCTTGTTCACCAGGACACGCTTCTTGGCAGACTTAATATTCGGCAAACCAAACACCTCCTCCGATGACGAAATCATATTCTTACACAGTTTGCCCGTGCAGATTCTTATTTTAACAGCCATCGGCCCAAATTGCAACTGTTTTTTTGAACTTTTTTCTCTTTTTTTGTATAGCCCGGCCTCCTTCGCAAAAAATAGGGGTATCAAATGTGCAAAATACCACATCTTGCGGTGCGGAGGGGACGACTATGCTGACATGGAGAACGGATCTGGCCCTGGAGGCGGCCCAGCTCTGGCGGGAGAGCGCCGGGGAGGCGGCGGAGCTGCCGGGGGTGGAGAGCGCGGAGGAGCTGCGGGAGGGCTACCCGGTGACCACGGTGCGCATCCTGGACGGGCGGGGGGAACAGGCCCTGGGCAAGCCGGCGGGCACCTATATCACCCTGGAGCTGGACGGCCTGGCCCGCCGGGAGAGCGACGCCTTCGGCCGGGCGGCCCGGGCCCTGGCCGCCGAGCTGGCCCCCCTCCTCCCCCGGGATCCCCGGGCCCCCGCCCTGGTGGTGGGCCTGGGCAACCGGGCCATCACCCCGGACAACATCGGCCCCAAGGCCGCCGACCACACCATGGTCACCCGCCACCTGGTGGAGCAGGTGCCGGAGCACTTCGGCGCCTTCCGGCCGGTGGCCGCCCTGGCCGCCGGCGTGCTGGGCACCACCGGGGTGGAGAGCGGTCAGCTGGTGCGGGCCGTGGCGGAGCGCATCCGTCCGGCCTGCGTGCTCTGCGTGGATGCCCTGGCCGCCCGCAGCGTCCGCCGGGTGTGCCGCACCGTCCAGGTGGCCGACACCGGCATCACCCCCGGCTCCGGCGTGGGCAACGCCCGGGAGGCCCTCAACGCCCAAACCCTGGGCGTGCCCGTCATCGCCATCGGCGTGCCCACCGTGGTGGACGCCGCCACCCTCACCCGGGACGTGCTGGCCCAGGCCGGCCGGGAGGAGCTGGAGCCCCACGCCCTGGGGGAGGCCGGCGGGGGGCTGATCGTCACCCCCAGGGACATCGATACCCAGGTTCACGACCTGGCAAAGGTCATCGGCTACGGCATCAACCTGGCCCTCCACCCCGGCCTCACCATCCAGGACGTGGAGCTGTTCCTGAGCTAGGGCTTGTTTGAAACATGTGAACATGCCCAATCGGCGGGACAGGTCGCCCATGCGTGGGGCGCGACGACTCGGCGCGCCGTTTGCCAGCCGCCGCAACCTCCATGATAGTTCAGAGGCAGGGCACCGACGGCGGCCCGCCCTGCGAGGGGGGCACCCCGCCAGACGGGCGACCACAGGTCGCCCCTACGGACGGCGCGCCGAGTCGTCGCGCCCCACGGATAGCGGTGGCTGGACGGGCATCCGGGAACCCCTCATCCGCCCCAGTGTGTGCACTGGGGCGCCTTCCCCCCTGTGGGGGGAAGGCTTCGGGCGGATGATATCCGCCCCTGCGGGCTTGCCCGTCAGGGATGCTGTGCCCTGCGGGTGCGGAAGAGGAGGGCGGCCCCGGCCAGGGCGGTGCACAGCTGGGACAGGGGCACGGCGGCCCATACCCCCGTCAGCCCCAGCGCCCGGGGCAGGAGGAGCAGCAGCGCCAGCAGGGCAGCGGGCTCCCCGTAGATGAGCAGGCAGGCCAGGCGATCCCGCTGGGTGGCGTAGCAGTAGGAGGTGGCGGTGCGGGACAGGGCGGCGCACAGCAGGCCGGGCAGGAACACGGGCAGGGCCAGGGCGGCCTGGGCGGTCACCTCCGGGGAGGCGCCGAAGAGGGCGGCGGCCCCGCTCCGCAGGAGAAAGAGCGCCCCGGCGCACACCCCGGCGGTGAGCAGGGCCCCGGCCAGGGTCATGCCCCGCAGGGTCAGCACCCCCCTCTCGTCCCCCCGGCCGTGGGCCAGGGAGAGCAGGGGCTGGCTGCCGTCGGTGACCCCCTGGATGAGGAGGAGCACCACGCAGGTGAGATAGCTGATGGCGGCGTAGCAGGCCACGGCGGAGTCGCCTCCGGCCAGGACGGCGCTCTTGTTGACAAAGATCAGGGTCAGGTTGGGGGAGAAGGTGAGGCCGAAGGGGGACAGGGCGGCCCACAGGATGCGCCGGAACAGGGCGGCGTCCCCCAGGGCGGGCTTCTCCCCCCGGCGGAGCATCACCGCCGCGCACACCAGGAAGGTGACCCCCTGGCCCAGCACAGTTGCCGCGGCGGCCCCCGCCATGCCCCAGGGGATCACCCACACGAAGAGCCAGTCCAGCACGATGTTGGAGGCAAAGCCCGCCATCATGGCGGCCATGGCCGCCACGGAGCACCCCATGTTGCGCAGGAAGGGCACCAGCCCGGTGCCCAGCACCTGGAACACCGCCCCCAGGGTCACCCAGGTCAGGTACTCCCGGGCCAGCTCCAGCACCTCCCCCCGGGCGCCGAAGAGGCGGAGCACCCCCTCGCCGAAGAGCAGGTAGAGGGCGGTGAGCAGCACCCCCGCCGCCCCCAGCAGGGTCAGCCCCGTGCCCAGGGCCCGCCGGCGGCCGGGGAAGTCCTCCCCGCCGGTGCACACGGCGTAGCGGATGGCCCCCGCCATGCCCAGGCCGGTGCCCGCGGCCTGGAGAAAGGCGGTGAGGGGGAAGGCCAGGTTCACCGCCGCCAGGGCGTTGTCCCCCAGGGCGTTGCCCACAAAGAAGCCGTCCACGATGGCGTACACCCCGGACAGGGCGAAGGCCAGCATGGAGGGGGCCACGCTGCGGAAAAAGTCCCGCCGGTAGTCTGTCCGCATCACGCCTGCACCTCCCGGAATGTGCGGATGTAGCGGGCCTGGATGGCCATGAGGGTGTCCACCGTGTCCTCCCCCAGGGCCTCCCACACCCGCCGCTCATGGTCTATGATCTCCCGGTGCAGGGGGAGCGCGGCCGCCGCCCCCGCCGCCGTCAGGCGGACGGTCTTGCTCCGGCGGTCTTCCGGCCGGGTCTCCAGGGTCACCCATCCCCGGGCCTGAAACTGCCGCAGGATGGAGTGCACCGTCTGCTTGGACATGCTCCACTGGTCACAGATGTCCCGCTGGGTGCGCCCCCCCTCCGCCAGGGAGGAGAGCACCATCAGCTCAAAGTAGGAGAACCCCCGGGCCTGGGCCCACTCCCCATAGATCTCGTTGTCCTCCCGCCACAGGGCGTAGTAGCGGCGGAGCTTTTCCAGAAAGACGGCGTCGTCCATGCAAATTCCCCCATTGGTCTGTCTGTGGACTATAATAGTCTGAACAGAGACTATTATAGCGGGAGGAGGCGGGAAAGTCAAGAAGTGCGAAATTCAAAAAAGATGTCATCTTTCTTCATGCTTTATACATAATTTTTGTTTATCCTAGGTATCGTTCCAAGGGAACAGCGTGAGTCCGTGAAAAGGAGAGAGCAAATATGTATAACAGTGATTATAACCGGATCCCGGAGGATCGGGAACCGATCGAGACCGAGCAGTTCCACGTCTATGAGGCCGAGCCCCCCAAGCAGAAGAAGCGGAAGGGAGCGGCCCGGTTTGTGGCCCTGGGCCTGTGCTGCGCCCTCATCGGCGGCCTGGCCGGCGGCGGCGGCGTGCTGGCCTACAACCACTTCGCCGGCGGCTCCACCACCATCTATCAGGGCAGCGCCCCCAGCGTGGCGGTGAATCTGGCCCAGGTGGACGGCCATACCGTCCTCACCCCGGAGGAGATCTACGCCGCCAATCTGGGCGCCGTGGTGGGCGTCAACGGCAGCGTGACCACCAACGTGTTCGGCTACACCGTAAAGAACGCCGTGTCCGGCTCCGGCTTCGTCATCAGCTCCAACGCCACCACCAGCTACATCCTCACCAACTACCATGTCATCAACGATGTCAGCGACATCACCGTGTTCTTCGCCGACGGCACCAGCTATGACGCCACCCTGGTGGGGGGCGAGCAGGAGAACGACATCGCCGTGCTCCGCATCGAGGTGGGCAACCTCCAGACCGTCACCCTGGGCGACTCCGACGCCCTCAACGTGGGCGAGGAGGTCTACGCCATCGGCAACCCCCTGGGCGAGCTGACCTTCACCTTCACCGGCGGCTACGTCTCCGCCAAGGACCGCTCCGTCACCATGAGCGACGGCACCGTCATGAACATGCTGCAGACCGATACCGCCATCAACAACGGCAACTCCGGCGGCCCCCTGTTCAACGAGTACGGCCAGGTCATCGGAATCGTCTCCGCCAAGCTGTCCGGCAGCTCCAGCTCCGAGGCCACGGTGGAGGGCCTGGGCTTCGCCATCCCCATCAACGACGTGCGGGACATGATCACCTCCATCATTGAGCACGGCTATGTCACCGGAAAGCCCAACGTGGGCGTGCTGCTGGACGATGTGTCCCAGGAGGCCCAGCGCTACGGCGTGCCCGCCGGCGCGGAGGTCATGGCCGTCCTGGACGGCTCCGGCGCCGACAAGGGCGGCCTGCAGGCGGGCGATATCATCACCGCCGTCAACGGCACGGAGGTGTCCAGCGTCAGCGCCCTGCAGGAGGCCGTCAAGGAGTACAAGGCCGGCGACAAGGTCACCTTCAGCGTCTACCGGGACGGGGATACCACCACCGTGGACGTGACCCTGGATGAGGAAAACCAGGAGCGGGAGGAGGCCATGAACCAGCTCCAGCAGGACTACTACGAGGAGCAGCAGGCCCAGCAGCAACAGCAACAGCAGCAGGGCGGCTACTTCCAGTGGCCCTTCGGCTGGTAACACAATCCCCTAATAAAGCAGCGGCGGCGCACGGAAATCCGTGCGCCGCCGTTTTCTCTGCTTATGGGGGCTTATTAGGATCAGTCCCCACCGCGGTACTTCCGCCGGGTGGCGATGCCCCCCCGGATGTGCCGCTCGGCCTTGTTCTCGTCCAGCACCTGCTTGACCTGGAGGTAGAGGGGCTTGTTGAAGGCGGGCAGCCGCTCGCTCAAATCCTTGTGCACCGTGGACTTGCTGATGCCGAACCTCTGGGCCGCGCCGCGCACCGTCGCCTTGTTCTCTATGATGTAGAGCGCCAGCTGGCAGGCGCGCTCCTCGATGTTCCCTTTCACACAGCAACACTCCCCCGAATTTGTTCTCTCGGGGGATGTATATGCGCCGGCCGGGGCGGTTATGAAAAAGCTGCGGCGGGGGCTGATGCCCTCCGCCGCAGCTTTTTTGCGCGGATATGGTTCAGAAACGGCGATCAGATCTTACACATTAAATCGGAACAGGACAATATCTCCGTCCTTCATGACATATTCCTTGCCCTCGGAGCGGACTAACCCCTTTTCCTTGGCGGCGGCCATGGAGCCGCAGGCCATGAGGTCGTCGAAGCTGACCACCTCGGCCCGGATGAAGCCCCGCTCAAAGTCGGTGTGGATCTTGCCGGCGGCCTGGGGGGCCTTGGTGCCGTTGGTGATGGTCCAGGCGCGGCACTCGTCCTCGCCGGAGGTGAGGAAGGAGATCAGGCCCAGCAGGGCGTAGCTGGCCTTGATGAGCCGGTCCAGGCCGGACTCGGCGATGCCCAGGTCGTCCAGGAACATCTTCTTCTCCTCCGGCTCCAGCTCGGCGATCTCCGCCTCCAGCTTGGCGCACACGGGGATCACCTGGGCCCCCTCCCGGGCGGCCAGATCGGCCACCTGCTGATAGTAGGCGTTGTCGGCGTAGGCGGCGAAGCCGTCCTCGTCCAGGTTGGCGGCGTAGATGATGGGCTTGAGGCTCAGCAGCTCCGAGGTTGCGATGAGGGCGGCGTCGTCCTCGTCGCACTGGAAGGAGCGGGCGGAGTTGCCGTCGTTGAGCCAGTCCTTCAGGGCGGAGAACACCTCCACCTCGTGGAGGAACTTCTTGTCCCCCTTGGCGGCCTTCTGGGCCTTGTCGATGCGGCGCTCCACCATCTCCACGTCGGCCATGATCAGCTCGATGTCGATGACGCCGATGTCCCCCACCGGATCCACCGGCACGTTGGTGCTGGTGTCGGCCACCACGTGCATGATGTTCTCGTCGTCAAAGCAGCGCACCACGTGGACAATGGCGGCGCACTCCCGGATGTTGGCCAGGAACTTATTGCCCAGGCCCTGGCCCTGGCTGGCCCCCTTCACCAGGCCGGCGATGTCCACGAACTCCACCACCGCCGGGGTGGTCTTCTTGGGGTGGTACATCTCGCTGAGGGCGTCCAGGCGGTGGTCGGGCACCGCCACCACCCCCACGTTGGGGTCAATGGTGCAGAAGGGGTAGTTGGCGCTCTCCGCGCCGGCGTTGGTAATGGCGTTGAACAGGGTGCTCTTGCCCACGTTGGGCAGGCCCACGATGCCTAATTTCATCTCTATCCTGCATCTCCTTAATGATCACAATTCCAACAGGGCCGGGGCCCATACAGTAAAAGCATTGTAACACGCGGGCACCGTTTTCTCAATAGAAAAGTTGCCCGCCGGCGCGGTCATTCCCCGGCTTTGGACTGGTGGAAGTAGTCCAGCAGCTCATAGAGGATGCGGATCTCCCGCTCCGTCAGGCCGGACAGGCTGAGGTGCCCGGCGGATTCCAGCCCCAGGATGAAGTCGGTGGAGACGTGGAACAGCCTGGCCAGCTCAATGATATACACGGCGGTGGGGGCGGACAGCCCGCTCTCCCAGGCGTTTACGGAAGACCGCGTGACGGAGAGCCGCCTGGCCAGCTCAGACTGGGAATAGCCGGCCCGCTCCCGCAGGATCCGAATGGTATCGCCGATCATGCCATCACCCCTTTTGTCCATCTTACAGGACTTCTTGTGACAATAAATTGTCACGCAATGTATTGATTTATTGACAAACAGCGGCGGAAGTGCCATAATGGAACCGGTATTTCGAAGATGGAAAGGATGGTTCTGACATGAAGCAGCGTATTCTCACCCTGGCCGCCCTGGCCTGCATGCTCCTCTCCCTGGCGGCCTGCGGCGGCGGGCAGCAGGCCGCCGGCCCCGACGCCGCGGAGCCGGCCCAGACCACGGCGCCTGCGGCCATGAGCAAGGAGGACTACCAGGCCGAGGTGGAGAATCTGAGCGCCGATATCGCTGACACCATGACCGCCATGGGCAGCCTGTCCATCACGGACGAGGAGTCCGCCCGTACCGGCGTGGACACCCTGCGCTCCATGGCCCAGCCCTTCCGGGACTTCGCCGCCATCCCCAATCCCCCGGAGGAGTGGGCGGAGGGCCACGGCAAGATCGCCGAGGGCTGCACCCTCTTTGCCGACTCCCTGGAGGGCCTGTGCGACAGCGCCATCGGGGTGCTGGACGGCGAGATGGATCAGGAGGCGTATGCCGCGGCCATCACCGACTACAGCACCAGCCTCACCGACGCCGCGACCCTGATCACCGAGGGCCTCGGCATGCTGGAGATGTAAGCCGGCACTGTGCCGGTGCGCCCGGAAAAGGCCGCCCCTGCCCACAGGCAGGGGCGGCCTTTTGCGTCCCGCCGGCGGCGCGTCCCGCCGGGACGCAAACTTTCCTGCCGCCCCCCTTGCTTTTCCGGTGGGAAGCGTGTAGAATCGTATTCGCTCCACCCGCGGAGGCGGAATTGAGATTTTCAAGGAGGGGTTTCCATGGGACTGCTGCGCCAGCCCACCGGCGACATCACCCAGGGCGTGATCTGGAAGCAGCTGATCGGCTTCTTCTTCCCCCTGTGGTTCGGCACCTTTTTCCAGCAGCTTTACAACACGGTGGATACCCTGGTGGTGGGCCGCTTCGTGGGCAAGGTGGCCCTGGCCGCCGTGGGCTCCACCGGCGTGATCGTCAACCTGACGGTGGGCATCTTCACCGGAGTGTCCGCCGGCGCGGTGGTGATCATCGCCCAGCAGTTCGGCGCCCGGAAGTGGGAGGACGTGCACAAGAGCGTCCACACCACCATGCTGCTGGGCGTGATTGTGGGCGCGTTCTTCATGGTGGCGGGCTTTATCCTCACCCCCTGGGCCCTGCGGGCCATGGGCACCACCGAGGAGGCCATGCCCGGCGCGGTGCTCTACCTGCGGGTCTACTTCCTGGGCATGGTGCCCAACGTGGTGTACAACATGGGCACCGGCGTGCTCCGGGCCATCGGCGACTTCCGCCGGCCCCTGTACTTCCTCATCGCCGCCTCCGGGTGCAACATCGTGCTGGATCTGCTGCTGGTGCTGGTGTTCCACCTGGACGTGGCCGGCGTGGCCATCGCCACCATCTGCTCCCAGCTGCTGTCCGCCGTGCTGGTGGTGGTGGCCCTGCTCCGCTCCGAGATGACCCCCTATCAGCTCTTCCCCCGGCAGCTGCACATCCACCCGGAGCCCATGAGGGGCATCCTCCACATCGGCGTGCCCACCGCCCTCCAGTCGGTGATGTACAGCGCCTCCAACATCGTCATCCAGGCCGCCATCAACTCCTTCGGCACCGACACCGTGGCCGCCTGGACGGCCTACGGCAAGATGGACGTGATCTTCTGGATGACCGTCACCGCCATGTCCCAGTCCATCACCACCTTCGCCGGGCAGAACTACGGCGCCGGGCAGTACCAGCGGGTGAAAAAGGGCCTGTGGGTGTCGGTGGGGATGCTCAGCGTCTTCACCATCGGCATCAGCGCCGTGTTCTTCTTCCTGGCCCGGCCCATCCTCACCATCTTCACCCCCGACGCCGCCGTGCTGGACATCGGCGTGGACATGGTGCGCTTCCTGGCCCCCTGCTACATCACCTACATCCTCATTGAGCTCATCGCCGGCGCCGTCCGGGGGGCGGGCAAGTCGGTGGGGCCCATGCTCATCGACGTGTTCGGCGTGTGCGGCCTGCGCCTGGCCTGGCTCTTCCTGGTGGTGCCCGTCCACCACACCCTGACGGTGGTCATGTTCAGCTACCCCATCACCTGGACGGTCACCTCCGTGGCCCTGCTGATCTACTACTTCTTCGGCCGCTGGCTCAAAGAGCCCCAGCCCGCGCCGTAAGGGCCGCCCCCGGCACGCAGCCGCCGCAAGCGCCCGTTTTTTCGGCGGCATGGCACCGACGGCATCGTCGGCCCAAGCTGCGGATCGTTCGCTTCCGCGTAAACGCGAAAGCTCATTCCCTTCGCTGGGCCTCCTCTCCCCACGACGACCACTTCGTTGGGTCGCCGCGGGGGCCCCATTGGGCGCACCTGGTACAGCGCAGCGGCTGTCAGGGCCTGCCGGGTGACCGGCACGGGCCGCCCGAGGCGCGGCAGCGCCTGTCACGAAACCCAAAAAAGAACCGGGCGTGCATCCACGCCCGGTTCTTACCCTGTCTGTACAGCTTTCCGCCGCCAGGAACCCCCGTACTGGGGGGCGCCGGGGGGATTTTCCCCCGGCCCCTTCTTTCCCCCATTTCTTCGGGAAGAAATGGGGGCCCCGGCCGGGCAGGCCCGCCCCGCCAGGGGGCACCCACGGGAACCATCCTGTAGGGGCCGCCGCCCCGAAAGGAGTCGGACGGCGCGCCGGGGTCGTCGCGCGCCACGGGCCGGTGATTCCGGGGGCGGGGGGATACTATCCACCCCAACAGGGCGGGGCAGTTATCCGCCGGCCGGGCAGGCCCCGCCCTACCCCTCCAGCTCCAGGAGCACCTGCCCGGCGGAGCGGGCGAAGAGCCGGGCGGCGGAGAGGGCCTCCTGGAGGGTGTTGCCGTGGGTGCCCACCTCCACCAGCACCGAGCCGGTGGACAGCTGCTGGTTGTACCGGGAGGAGCGCATGGTCATGGGCCGGGCCAGGGTGGGATAGAGGTTGTTCATGCTCTCCTGGAGCCTGCAGGCCAGGGCCAGGTTCTCCATCCAGCTGGGGTGCTCGCCCCCCTCGCTGGAGCCCAGCACCAGCATGACCTGGGCGGTGTCCACCCCGTCGATGCGGGTGACCGCCTTGTAGACGGTGCCGTCCTCCCCCACCAGGGCGTCCCGGTGGACGTCCAGCACGATCTTGATGGTGGGGTACTGCTCCAGGTAGTTCTTCACCGCCTCGGCGGAGCGGTCGTAGGCCCCGCTGTACCTGGGGTAGTCGTAGAGGGTGGTGTCGTGCACCACGCTCAGGCCCAGCTCGGTGAACACCCGCTCCATCTCGTCCCCCACCCGCACCATGTTGTAGTTCTCGTCCAGGGTGCGGGTGTTGTTGTCCGAGGGCTCGTAGATGTCCGTCCCGTCGGGGGTGTAGGCCTCGCTGCCGTGGGTGTGGATGATCAGGATCTGGGGCCCGTCGCCGGACAGGGTGATGTTCACCGGCGCGGCGGCGGCCGCCGCCAGATCCACGTCCAGCCCGGTGCGGTTATAGAGGTAGATGCCCCCCGCCGTCACATAGCCCTGGGGGCTGGTGGGCACCAGGGTGCGGGCCACGATGTCCCCCGGGGCGGCGGTGGTCTCCGGCGGCGGCTCGTTCACGTCGTCGTGATCCTCGGCGGGCTGCCCGGCGGGGAGGTCGGGGGTGTCCGCCGCCTCCGCCCCGTACTCCGCCGCGGCCTGCCCGCCCGCCAGCAGCAGCGGCGACTGCCGCACCACCAGGCGGCCCCAGCCGTCCAGGCCCGCCAGGGGCCCGGTCTCCCCGGGGGCCTGTCCCAGCTCCAGGGCCAGGGCGGCGGAGACGAAGCCCGGGTTCTCCCCCAGGCCCCGCAGGGCCCCGGCGGCGGAGCCCCCGCCCGACACCAGCAGCAGGGCCCACACCGCCAGGGTGGCAAGGAACAGGGCGGCGCTCCGCCGCAGCAGGCGGCCCCATCGGATCTTCGGCTTCATACGGCATCATCATCCTTTGTAGTGGGATGGTGATCTCTATGCCCCGGGGCGGCAGATTATGCTACACTTCCCGGAATGTGTCCGCTTGACTTTTCGTACAAATCCGATATAATGGCTTTTACAGTTGTACAGGTTGTATGGAAAGTCTGAAAAGAGGTTCTTTATGAGTAGAATTGCCATTGCCACCGACAGCAACAGCGGCATCACCCAGGCCCAGGCAAAGGAGCTGGGTATTTTTGTGCTGCCCATGCCCTTCTATATCAACGACGAGCTGTTCCTGGAGGACATCACCCTGACCCAGGAGCAGTTTTACCAGAAGATGGAGGAGGGGGCCGACGTCAAGACCACCCAGCCCGCCCCCGGCGACGTGATCGAGTTCTGGGACAAGATCCTCCAGGACTATGACGAGATCGTGCAGATCCCCATGTCCAGCGGCCTGAGCAGCACCTGCGAGACGGCGGAGATGCTCTCCGAGGACTACGGCGGGAAGGTGCAGGTGGTCAACAACCAGCGCATCTCCGTCACCCAGCGGCAGTCCGCCCTGGACGCCCTGGCCCTGGCCGCCGCCGGGTGGAGCGCCAGGGAGATCAAGGAGCTGCTGGAAAAGACCAAGTTTGACTCGGACATCTACATCACCGTGGACACCCTGAAGTACTTAAAGAAGGGCGGCCGCTGCACCCCCGCCGCCGCCGCCATCGGCACCGTGCTGGGCATCAAGCCGGTGCTGCGCATCAAGGGGGAGAAGCTGGACTCCTTCGCCAAGGCCCGTGGGTGGAAGGCCGCCAAAAAGACCATGCTGGACACCGCCCGCAAGGTGATGGACACCGACTTCGCCGACTGCCACGGCCCGGCGGATCTCCACATCGCCGTGGCCTACACCAGCACCCGGGAGGAGGCCGAGGCCTGGCGGGCCGAGCTGGAGGAGGCCTTCCCCGGCTACGACATCCACATGGATCCCCTGTCCCTGTCGGTGGCCTGCCACATCGGGCCCGGCGCCCTGGCCGTCACCCTCACCAAGGCCATCCACATCTAAATCGAAAAAGCGGCTTTGCCGCTTTTTCGAGAAAGGCTGCATGGCGGAAGAGGTTCGATTTCTTGCGAAATTGTCACCTCTTCCGCCATGAGAAGAGTCATTTCCGAGGCACACCCCCCAGGGGGCCCTCTCTTGCCCCTGCGGGGCAATTCACCTTGTGTCCCCGGAAATGACGCATTTTCATCCTATTCCGCCGTCTGCCTGCGCCCGCAGGCGCGTTTCGAGGCCAACCGCCGTTTGCGGCGGCTCTTAGGCCGAGATGGACGGCGGAACTCTGCGAGGCGTTTCCCCACGAGGAATTTTTGTTATAATCTGAAAAATCCCGCTCCGGTATTCCGGAGCGGGATTTTTGATCTGCGATCAGCTCAGGTAGGACAGGGGGTTGACCGAGGTGCCGTTGATCTTCACCTCAAAGTGGCAGTGGTTGCCGGTGGAGCGGCCGGTGGAGCCCACCCGGGCGATGGGCTGGCCCTGATAGACCTTGTCGCCGGCGGAGACCAACACGCTGGAGCAGTGGCCGTAGTAGGTCTGCTTGCCGTTGCCGTGGTCGATGATCACCAGGTTGCCGTAGCTCCACATGCTGCCGGTGGCCCGGCCGGCGAACACCACCGTGCCGCCGTCGGCGGCGGCGATACTGGTGCCGTAGGAGGTGGCGATGTCGATGCCGCCGTGGTAGCTGTAGGAGCCGAAGATGGAGCGGTAGCCGAAGTAGGAGGTGATGTTGCCGTACACCGGCCAGATGAAGTACCCGTTGGGCAGCCAGGAGGGCCGCACCTTGGTGCCCACCGCGATGACCTTGTTGGTGGCCTCCCGGGTGACCTGGGTGGAGAGCACGGTGCGCTCCTGCTCCACGCCGTTGAGATAGGCGATGTCGGCGTTGACAATCTGCTCGCCGGGGACGCCCGCGTCAATGACCCGGGACTCGCCCTGGTACATGGAGTCGTCCTCCACCTCCACCACCGGGCAGGCGATCTCCTCGGTGTAGGTCACGTTGTCCACCGTCTTGACGGAGAGGAAGGGGATCTCCTCCTTCACGTTGAGCAGCTGGCCGATGTAGATGACGTTGATGTCCACATCGGGGTTGAGCTCGCTCATCTCCGAGACGGTCATGCCGTTGTCCAGGGCGATCTGCATGAAGGTGTCGCCCGCCTGCACCTCATACACGGTCTGGCCGTTGGTGTTGGCGGTGAGGGCGGCCAGCATGGCCGCGGGATCCTGGTTCACGTCGGAGGCGGTGTACTCATGGGTGATGTACACCCCGGAGGTGAACTCCGCGGACACCGTGTTCTCCGTGGTGTAGGCGGCCTTGATCTGCTCCAGCACCGCGTCCAGGGTCGCCCGATCCTGGGCCGCGCCGATGAACTGGCCGTCCACCGTGAGCACGTAGCTCTTCATCACCTCGCCGATCTGGTCGAAGAGATAGGTCTCAAAGTCGGCGATGGGGGTGATGCTGTCCCGCTCCGTCAGGGCGGGGGCGTAGCTGATCTCCCCCTCAATGTCGTAGTCATAGCCCAGGATTCCGGTGGCGCGGGACTCCACCCGGTTCACCACGGCCTCAAACTCAGCGGGGGCGGTGACGGTGCCCAGGGGCACGCCGTCCAGCGACACCACGTAGCTGGGGGTGTAGACCGTGCCCACCACGGCGGCCACGCCAAGCACGGCGGCGGCGGCCAGCAGGTGGAGCGGATTGACCACCCGGCGGCCCCCGGCGGTGGCGGCGTCCAGCTTGTGGCGCAGAGGCGCCAGCCGGGCGCGCAGGGCGTCGGCGCCGCCGGTCAGCCTGGCGCGCAGGGGCGCCAGAGAGAGACCGGATTCCTGGGCCTCCTCATGGCCTGTGTGCAGGAGTTCATCCATGAAGAAAAACCCTCCTATTCAGATTCTGCGGTTTGGGGCATCAGGGCACAAAGCGCCCGCCCGTAACAGTTGAAAAACGAAAAGTTACAAATGGTTACAATGCGTATCATACACGCTTTTTCCCAAAAAGTCAAGACTTTGGCCGAATTGGAGGGAAAACGGGGCGGTTGACGGCGGCCGCCGGATCTGCCACGACATGTGGTGGTCGGGGGGCGGAAAGGCCGCGCCCCACCCCAAGAAGGGGGAGGTCCGCCCCGCGGCGCCCCGAAAATTTTGTCAGATCTGACAGCGGGGCGTCCGGCGGCCCTTTCCGTTGACGGGAGGCGGTGGGGCGTATTATAATGAGGGAAACACACACAGAAAGGCGGACGGGCCATGAAAACGCTGGTCATTGAGCGGGAAGCCCTGAGGCACAACATCGGCGTCATCAAGGAGCGGGCGGGGCAGGCGGTGATCTACGCGGTGCTCACCGGCGACGGCCACGGGGCCGGGCTGGTGGAGCTGGCCCGGGTGCTCCGGGAGGAGGGCATCGGCCGCTTCGCCGTCAGCGAGCCGGCGGAGGCCGCCGCCCTGCGCAAGGCGGGCTTTGTGGAGGAGGAGATCCTCATGCTCCGCCCCACGGTGGATCGGGAGGAGCTGGCACAGCTCATCGAGCTGGACGTGGTGTGTACCGTGGGCTCGTCGGACACGGGCATGGCCCTCAACGCCGCGGCGGAGGAGCGCTCCACCGTGGTGGAGGCCCACATCCAGATCGACACCGGCATGGGCTTCGGCGGCTTCCTGGCCGACGAGCCGGAGAAGATCCTGTCGGTGTACCGCAACCTGCCCAACGTGGCCATCTCCGGCATCTGCACCCAGATCCAGGTGCGCAAGAAGGACGGGCGGGATCTCACCGCCCAGCTGGAGCAGTTCCACCGGGCGGTGGACGCCATCCGGGGGGCCGGGTTTGAGACCGGCACCGTCCACGCCGCCGGCTCCTACGCCCTGCTCCACTGGGACGAGGCCCGGCTGGACGGGGTGCGGGCGGGCTCCGCCCTGGTGGGCCGGTGCCGCCGCACCCGGGGGGACGGCCTGCGCCGGGTGGGCTACGGCGAGGTGGGCATCGAGGAGACCCGCTGGCTCCCCAAGGGCCACACCGTGGGGGGCGACAGCCCCGTCAGCCTCCGCCGCCCCACCCGGGTGGCGGTGCTCCCCGTGGGCTATCAGAACGGCTTCGGCGTGGCCCGGGCCAGGGGCGGCGGCCTGTGGGAGCAGGTGCGCCGCTGGCTCGCCTCCCGCCGCCGCACCGTCCGGGTCAACGGCCAGAAGGCCCGCATCCTGGGCTCCATCGGCGCCATCGAGACCGTGGTGGACGTCACCGACATCAAATGCGCCGCCGGCGATCCGGCGGTGTTTGACCTGGATCCCCTCTACGCCAGGGGCTTTGTCCGGGAATACCGGTAAGAAGAAAGGAATTTATTTATATGCGCGCAGTTGTCACACGAGTGAAGAACGCCTCCGTCACCATCGAGGGGCGGGTCAACGGGGAGATCGGCCAGGGGTTCCTGGTGCTGCTGGGGGTGGGCCCCAACGACACCGAGGCCCAGGCCGTCAAGATGGCCGACAAGATCTGCGGCCTGCGGGTCTTTGAGGACGAGAACGGCAAGATGAACCTGAACCTGGAGGCGGTGGGAGGCTCCCTGCTGGTGGTGAGCCAGTTCACCCTCTACGCCGACACCAAGTCCCGCCGCCCCGGCTTCACCGGGGCCGCCAAGCCCGACACGGCCATCCCCCTCTATGAGAAGTTTATGGCCGAGTGCGCCGCCCGGGGCTTCCGGGTGGAGCACGGCGAGTTCGGGGCCGATATGCAGGTCTATTCTCAGAATGACGGGCCGGTGACCATCCTGTTCGACACCGACCAGATGTAGGGCGCCTTATGATGGGGAGTGAAGGCCCGCCGACGGTCTGCCAACTGCCAAGCCTGTAGGGGCGGATAGTATCCGCCCGCCCAATGGGGCCCCCGCCGAAGCCCAGCGAAGCGGGTTCGGTGGGGAGAGGAGGCCCAGCGGAGGGAATGAGCTTTCGCGTTTACGCGGAAGCGAACGATCCGCAGCTTGG
>NZ_JAHZDL010000129.1:0-4596 GCF_019422385.1 Flavonifractor sp. | reverse complement strand
ATAATTTCAGGCAGGTGCGAGGTCTTTGTCAACAAACCCAAATTGAGGGGAGTTTTGACTGTGGAGGCCCCAATCTATCATGGGAGGGATGAACCATATACAGCAAAAAGGAAGCAAAGCCGCTGGAATTAGAATTACAGCGGCTCTTTGGCGAGACTTCTTATCAAGTTGTCCGAAAGCCCTGCCGGGGCAAGTACCGGGGGCACAACGACTATTCCATCGTGTTCGGAAGCGGACGGGAGCTCTATATTGGAATTGACCAACGAAATTATGTACCGAAGCTGAGGGAACAGCTGGGATATATCCAGTATTTCCGGGAGCACCAGGCCGAAAACACAGAAAAAATCAAGGCGTTCCTCGCCGCCCATGATACCCCCTACTGTGACGCTGCCCTGGAGATCGTACCCTACGACGGGTCAAAGGATCTGTGCGTCTATGCGGTGGTCATTCTCACCCATGAAAGCGGGCTCAAGATACGGTATCGAACCACCAATATGCACTATTTTTTGGTCGGTGGCGATAATGGGTGGTACACCTTTGAAGAGTGTATGGCCCATCTGCTGGAAGATTCCTGTGGAAAAATGTCCTACTGCACCGCGCATGACACGACCGAATTTCAACGCCGGGCAGAAAAACGCCTGGCACGCAAACAGGAGGATCTGTCTCGATGAAGCCCTATAAGACGATCACCCTGCGGCTGGACGCCGCACATTATGCCAAGCTGCGGGAAACGGCCCAGGCCACTGGCCTTAAAATCGAGCCCATGCTGCGCCAGCTCATTATGGGCGTCCAGCTCCGTCCCCGGCCCCCCGACACCTACGCCGCCCTGCTCCGTGAGCTGAACGCCATTGGCAACAATGTGAATCAGCTGGCGTTTCAGGCCAATGCCAGAGGCGAGGCCACTCAGGAGGAGATCCACGAAGCGGCCCGTCTGGTACGGGAGGCGGTCCAGCTTGTGCGGGATACCCTGTAATGGCCTATACGAAGATCTTAGTCATCCATAACCGGCTGGACAAATGCGTGGGCTACACGCAGGATCCAGATAAAACCTCTCTGGAGGCCGCCATCGACTACGCCCTGGACCGGGCAAAAACGGAGCGTGTCTGCTATGAGACGTCCATCAACTGCTCCCGGGACCGGGTGTACCAGGATATGCTGGACACCAAGCGGCGCTGGGGCAAAGAGGGGCGCAAGCGGAAGGGCTACCACATCATCCAGTCCTTTGCCCCCGGCGAGGTGACGCCGGACCAGGCCCACGCCATTGGGGTGGAACTGACCCAACGCTTGCTGGGAGACCGCTATGAGGCGGTGGTCTCCACCCATTTGAACAAAGCCCATCTTCATTCCCATATCGTGTTCAACTCCGTGTCTTTTGTGGACGGGGTCATGTACCGGGATCAGATAAAGGACTACTATGAGGGCATCCGGGGCACATCGGACGCTATCTGCCGGGAACACGGCCTGTCCGTCATAGAGCCCGGCGAGCCCCTGAAGGGTGCGCCGGTGAGCCGCGGGGAATGGGAGGCCCAGCGCAGGGGACGGCCCACAGTGCGGGGCCTGGTCCGCCAGGACGTGGAGGAAGCCATCCGCCAGTCGTACACCTACAAGTCTTTTCTTGATCAGCTTCGGCAAATGGGGTATCAGGTCAAGTCCGGCCCCAGGGTGAAGCACACCGCCGTCCTGCCTCCAGGCGGAAAGGGCTATATCCGGCTGGACAGCCTGGGCAAGGGGTATGCGGAATCGGACATTCGGGCCCGGCTTGCCGCCGTCCGCTCCGGCGATGCCCCGCCGCCTCCCGTACCGGCTGCCAACCCAGCCGCTTTCCGTCTGCTGGAGCCGGGGAGGCGGTATCGGCCGCGAGGCCCCCTGCCCCACCGCCGCCGGAAATTCACGGACTTCCAGCTCTTATATCTGAGGTATCTCTATCTGCTCAATCCCCCGCCTGCGCGCCGCCCGAGAAAACGGGCGGCGTTTTCCATGCGGGAAGAACTGCTGAAGCTGGACCGCTACCAGGAGCAATTCCGCTACCTTCGTCAGAACCGCATCGAGACGGCCGGCCAGCTCTCCATGCAGTACGACGCCATTCAGTCGGATATAGACGCCCTGGCCGAGCGGCGCAAGGAACTGTACCAGCGGAAACGGCGGGGAGATGGAGAAGCCCAGACGGAGATTGCGCAGATCACCACACGCCTGCGGGCGCTGCGCCGGGATCTGAAGCTGTGCGCCCGCATTGAGGCCGACATTCCCAGGGTGCAGGCAGCAACGGAGGCCCACCGCCCAGGCAATGCAAGGAGGTATCCCCATGAAAAAACTGCTGCACGCGGATCTGACCGCCATCCTCTCCCTGATCCCCATGTACCAGCCCATTGACGCAGAGAGCCTTGAGCTGGACCTGATAAAGCTCCGGGCAGGCGGTCAGACCGACTACCTGTTTCTGGCCCGACGGGAGGAGTGCCGGTTGTTCGATCCGCCCCGCGTCTATGAGCCGGGCAGTTACGAAAACCTCTGCTGGCTGGCATATCGGGCCCGGGGCGGCTGGCCGGTGCTTGCACTGTTCCTCCACGTGGAGAAATGGATGGGGGGCCGGCCCTGTGGAAGCGTAACCCTTCTGGATTACCAGAGGTCAGCCCATGACGTGGAGATGTTCTCCGCGTTTCCCCAGCCCCAGCGGACTCGGCACCTGAAGCTGCTGACCCGCCGGTATCTCCAGAAGGTCCGGTACTGCTCTATTTTGGAAGTCATTCAATATCTGAAAACCGGGAGGTGAAGTATATGGACAACAGCGGCGAAGTGGCCGATCTGATGGTAAAAGAGAGCATCCAGATTACCGAGGCCGCCGTCAAACTTCTGGCTGGAGGCGGCAAAAATCTGGCGGCCTTCCTGCTAGCCCTGTCCCAGAACAACAAGAAGCTCTGCGGCAAGGCCAATATGTCCCAGCTGATCCAGCTGGGACGGGAGTTGAGAACCTTTCACATCAAAGAGAGCGATCTGGAGGACTTCCGGGCCTACGCAAAGAAAAATGTACTGTTTTCCACCATCAAGGACACGCGCTCTGATAGTGGGATCGTTTCTCTGGTCACAAATGTGGACTACGTCCCTCTGGTCAATCACTACCTGGAGCAGCGGGGCTATCCCGCCCCCGCACAGGGTCAGGAGGCGGAGCCGCCAAAAAAAGCCGCCCCCCGCGCTCGGCCAGAGCGCTCCTTACCACAGCGCGGGAATGGCTCAACAGCCGGGAAGATGAGTTCGGATACGATGACGGCGGAGACTACTGACGATCCCGCCGGTCGGCCCAGGGTAAAGGACCGGCTGGACGCCTATCGGGCTGAGGCAGAGAAGAAGCCGGAGCGTCCAGCCCCGAAACGCACCAGGCCGTCAAAATCCCAAACAAGATGATATGGAGGTCTACTATGGCGAATTTGGAGGAGATCATTGCTGCCAAGGCGGCAAGCGATTCCCTGTGGAAAAACCAGCATCAGGCAGACCGGCAAGCTGTCACTGAGATGCAGGACTGCGGCATTGAGCTGATCGTCACCGATCCGGCACAGTACATCCGCTACCTGACCATGCAGGGTGATAACCCGGCATACAGCGCCGGGAATGTGGCAATCGTCCTGGCGGGGATGGAAAAGGCCACCGTGTTCGGCACCCGGGACCGCTGGCAGTCCTTGGGCCGCACTGTATTGCCGGAAGAACAGGACCATGGAGTAAAAATCTTTGCCCGGGACGCCCGGACCAAGGCGTACTCCCTGACAGACGCCTACGATGTGAGCCAGACCCAGGGGAAAGATCTGAAGCACCGCGCCCTGCGGGAGGACAGCGCGGAGATGTCCAGCGCCCTCCAAACCCTGCTGAACTACTCCAAGGCCGAGCCCGCTGTGGACCGCGGCCTGGACGCCCCCGCCTTTTTCGACGAGGACAAGCGGGAGCTGGCCATCAACCCCAACTATACCGATCCCGAGGCGTTTGCCTCCATCGCCGCAGAGGTGGCCCTGACCCGCTATCACGACAAGGGATACAACCGGGATTACAGCTGGGCGCGGTATGAGCTGGACGCACAGAGCGTTTCCTATATCCTCTGCCGCAGGTATGGCGTCGAGCCGAAACAGCCCAACCTGGAGCGCCTGGGGGAGCGGTTTGCCGGAATGGATATGGACGAGTGCAAAAGTGTTTTGGATAAAATCCAGGACATGAGCAAGCAAATCGGGCGCTCCATTGACCTGAATATCGAGGCCGAAAGGCGCAGGAGCCGCACCACGGAGCGCCGCCCGGTGCGATAAGCCCCGTGGCGGGCGTCTCCCCTTGATGGAGGCTAATCCGTCCTCCGCCCTCCGTCAAGGCCGCAAAATTGCCTGCGCAATTTTGCGCGAGCCGCCCAGTCCGCGGACTGGGCGGGCCTTGACTGGGGCCGTCTGCCGGATTGTTTGGTCTCCAAGGGGAGGGACGCCCCAAAAGCCGCCTGACGGCGGCTTTTATCAGCGTGGGGAAGGCGGGTTGTCTCCGCCGGACCGCGGCGGGGCTTCCAGAAAACTCCCCTCAATTTGGGTCCGTTGACAAAGTAACAGTTTCCTCCATAGATATACTGCCCAAGCAGAA
>NZ_JAHZDL010000128.1:0-4916 GCF_019422385.1 Flavonifractor sp. | reverse complement strand
TGGCCCGGAACATGGTGGCCATGTTCGGCATGAGCGACGAGTTCGGCATGATGGCCCTGGCCTCCCGCCGCAACCAGTACCTGGACGGCGGCTACGGCATCGACTGCGCCCAGGACACCGCCGCCGCCATGGACAGGGCGGTGCGGGATCTGATCGACTCCTGCTACAAAAAGGCCACCGAGATCCTCTCGGCCAGCCGGGAGGACATGGACAAGGTGGTGGCCTACCTGCTGGAGAAGGAGACCATCACCGGCCCCGAGATGGTTGCCATTCTGGAGGGCCGGGATCCCGCCCTGGCGGACAACTTCCCCGACCGGGAGAGCAAAAAGGAGGAGCCCAAGCCGGTTTCTTCTCCCGATACTCCCATCCCCCTGGGCGGCGACACCCAGCCCGGGCAGGAGGAGCCCCCTAAGACGGAGCCCCCTCAGGAGAACGGAACCGACTTCGGCCCCGAGGGCAAGCCCAAGGAATAAACGCAAAACACCCCGTGGAGCGTTGCTCCACGGGGTGTTTTATTCTTGTGATGGAATCAGCCGGCCAAACTCATCGAGAATCTGGAGGCGCTCCCGGCCATTTGTCCGGAAGCCGATCAATATACGCCCCGCCTCGTTGGGCACTGTCAGCATGGCCGAGCAGCTGACCCCGTACAGAGATTCCCGCCGATTCACCGGCTCTGCCCGGATGGTCTCCCCGCCGGCGGATTCTGCCTGGAAAAACACCTCCGTGTCCTCCAGCATTTCGGAGTCCTCCAGGGTCACCCCCACATAGAGATCCACAACCTCCCGCCCATCCAGTTCATAAGCGAACGGGGCTGCGCGTAAGCTCCACTCTGTAATCCATTCCTTCGGATCCGGCGGCCCCAGCCGGGCGGCGATGTCCGGAGCCCTGCCCACGGCCAGCCCGGCCAGGAAGCACACCGCCGCCAGCAGGAGGAGTTTCCACCGGACGTGGGGCCGCTTTTCCGCCGGTTCCTCCACAGGGGCGGGCATTTGCTCCGGCGGGTTCTCCACCTGGAGCAGCTCGTTCAGAGTGAGTCCGAAAAGTTTGGACAGGGCGATGAGCTTATCCGTGTCGGGCACCGCCCCGTCGGCCTCCCACCGGCTCACCGCCTGGCGGGACACCCCCAGCTTCTCCCCCAGTCCGGTCTGGGACAGGCCCAGCCGGAGCCGGTGCTCCTGAATCCGCTGACCCAGCGTCATGGCGACTCCCCCTTTCTGCCTCTATCCTACCCCACCGGCGGGACTTTGGCAAGGGGCCGCCCCTTCCACCCTGTCAACCGGCGGTTGACGGGCCGCCTACGGGTCAAACAGGGCCGTCAGCCGCTCCTTTCCGCCAAAGAGGTTGTTGTACTGCACCCGCTGGTAGTCCTCGATCACGGGGGTGAAGCCGTTGGTCTCCAGGTGGCTGTAGGCCCTCCCGTCCGCATCCACATAGCCCACGAAGGTGACGGCGGGCAGCCGGGTCTGGAGCTGCCACAGGTAGTTGTCGTAGGCCGTCCCGCCGATGCCCGCGTAGCGCAGGAGGTACTGGCCCAGGAAGTTGAGGCTGGTGACCTCCGGCCCGGACTCGGGCAGGGGGTAGTTGGCCCAGATCACGAAGGGGACATAGAACCTGCCCATGTACTGCTCCATGGTCATCTGATCCTGGGTGACGCCGTAGGCCCTGTCCAGGAACCCCTGCTCCACCGAGGGCTGGTGATCCCCGAACATGACCACGATGGTGGGCTCGTCAAAGTCCTCCAGATACTCCACCAGGGTGCGGAAGGCCTGGTCGGTCTTGTTTGCCAGGGTGAGGTACTGCTCCGCCATGGGGTACTCCCCCGGCGCGTCGGTGAGGGTCACCTGGGCCGGGTAGTCCGCCGCGGTGTAGCCGCCGTGGTTCTGGATGGTCACGTTGAAGAGGAAGATGGGCTGCCCCGCCTCCTTGTGCTCCAATTCCCAGATGAGCTGCCGGAAATCCGACTCGTCGCTGACATAGCCGTGCTCAAAGGTCTGGGGCACGTCCATGTCGTCGCCGCACTTGTAGGCGTCAAAGCCCAGCCGGGGGTAGGCCCGGTCCCGCTGCCAGGAGGTGCGCTCCCCGGGGTGGAAGGCCAGGGTGTCGTAGCCGTCGGCCCGGAGCAGGGAGGCCAGGGAGGCGGTATCCCCCAGCACATACTGCTGATAGGGGATGCTGCCCGAGGGCAGGAAGGCCATGGAGCTGCCGGTGAGGAACTCGAACTCGCTGGCGCTGGTGCCCGCGCCGAACACGGAGGTGTAGGCGTGGCCGAACATCGCGTTGTCCAGGGAGCGGATGTAGTCGGTGACGCTCTCACTGAGGCGGAGATTGCAGTAGACCTCGAAGTCGGCCCAGGACTCGTTCATGATGGCCACGATGTTGGGCCGCTCCACGGTCACCGCCGCCGGCTCCGGCGCCTCCGCCCCGGCCAGGATCTGCTCCACCCGCTCCGGGCTGCTGTCCGGCGGCTCCTCCACCTTCAAGAACTCCGTATTGCGCAGAAAGACCGCCAGACATCCGCCGGTGCGGTAGGAGCCGGCCGGATCCCACACGTCGGTGCTTATGCCCAGCAGGCCCAGCCGCTGGGTGGGCACCAGGAACAGCAGGCAGGCCAGCCCGGCCCCCAGGCAGGCCAGCCGCAGGGGCAGGCGCCCGGTGAGGCGCAGGCGGGCCTTGCGCTTCTCCGGGTGGAGGAACACGATCAGCGCCGCCGCCAAGGCGATGGCCGCCAGCATCTGCCAGGTGGGGATGAGGCGGTAATTCCCCGCCACGGCGGCGGCGGTGCCCAGGGCGGAGAGATCCCAGGGCAGGATGGGGGTGCCCCGGAAGGAGCTGACAAACCAGTTGGCCGCGCCCCAGGCCCCGGCGGCGAAGTGCACGCCGATGCAGCAGGGGGCCGCCCGCCCGGTCAGGGCGCACAGGGGCCAGTAGACCAGGGCGATGCACAGGGCGTTGGCCAGGGCGGCCGGGAGGGGCATCTGCCAGGGCAGCACGCCGTAGGTGAACTGCATGAGCCAGGCGGCGGTGAGGGGCGTCAGCAGCAGAAAGCCCGCCAGCCACAGCGCCTCTTTCGTTGGAATCAGATTCTGTTTCATAGGGGTTCTCCTGATGCAGAGGGATAGGGTGTGATTATACCGCAGAATCCGCCGCATGTCAAAACGGGGGAGGCTCATGGGCGTTGGGCACGCCGCGGGCATGGAGTTTTGCGCAGCAAAACAGGCGGCCGTCCGGTGGGACGGCCGCCTGTCTGGCGGATGGTTTACGCTTACAGCTCGCCCATGGGCTCGGCCAGATGGCCGCCGAAGGCCTCCACGGCCTGGGCGTCGGCCTGGCGCTTCTCTTCAATGGACTCCTGGAGCAGCATATCCTTGACTTTCATCAGGCGGATGGTGTTGGCCCGCTCGTTCTCGTCCAGCTTCATGGTGATATACTGGATGGCCTCCTCCATCTGGGGGATCTTCACGTATTCCAGGGCGTTGACCCGGCGGCGGGTCTTTTCGATCTCCTCGGCCAGCAGCTGGGAGGTCTTTTCAATTTCCGCCAGCTTGAGCATATCCTGGAACACGCCGGACAGGGCCTCCACCGCGCCGTCCAGCTCGCCGGAGGTAGTGGCGAAGCCGTAGGGATAGATCTCCCCGGCGTCGTCGCTCCGGGTCTTGAACTGGTAGACGGGCACGTTGACGCTCATCACGTTCTGGAAGGTCATGTCCAGCTCCACGCTCTGCTTGGGGTACAGGAGGGCCTGCTCCAGCATCTCGGTGGACATGAGGGCGGAGGCCACGGTGAAGGAGCCGTGGGCCTTCATGAGGCCCTCCTCCACCTTTTTCCGCAGGGCCCGGTTCTCCCGCACCACGTCCATGAACTGCTTCATCAGCTCATCCCGCTTGTCCTTGAGCAGCTTGTGGCCCCGAACCGAGGTGCGCAGCCGGGTTTTCAGCCGGGTCAGCTCCTGCCGGGTGGGGTTTACGTTAATGGCCGGCATGGATCACCCCTCCTTTTTCGGGAGGTATTTCTCGATAAACTCCGGCTTGATGCGCTTGAGCTCGCTCTTGGGCAGGATGCTCAGCAGCTCCCAGCCCAGATCCAGGGTCTCCTCGATGGAGCGGTTCTCCTCGCTGCCCTGGGCCACATAGCGCTTTTCAAACTCGTCGGCAAACTTGGCGTACAGCAGGTCGGTGGGGGACAGGGCGGCCTCGCCCAGGATGGACATGAGCTCCTTGTTCTCCTTGCCGGTGGCGTAGGCGGCGAAGAGCTGGTTCATGGTGCCCGCGTGATCCTCCCGGGTGCGGCCCACGCCGATGCCCTTGTCCTTCAGACGGGACAGGGAGGGCAGCACGTCCACGGGGGGATTGATGCCCTTGCGGAACAGCTCCCGGCTCAGGATGATCTGCCCCTCGGTGATATAGCCGGTCAGGTCGGGGATGGGGTGGGTCTTGTCGTCCTCGGGCATGGTCAGGATGGGGATGAGGGTGATGGAGCCCTTCTTGCCCATCTGGCGGCCGGCCCGCTCGTAGATGGTGGCCAGGTTGGTGTACAGGTAACCCGGATAGCCCCGGCGGCCCGGCACCTCCTTCTTGGCGGCCGACACCTCGCGGAGCGCCTCGGCATAGTTGGTGATGTCGGTGAGGATGACCAGCACGTGCATATCCTTCTCGAAGGCCAGGTACTCCGCGGCGGTGAGGGCCATGCGGGGTGTGGCGATACGCTCCACGGCGGGGTCGTTGGCCAGGTTGGTGAACAGCACCGTCCGGTCGATGGCGCCGGTGCGGCGGAACTCCTGCACGAAGAAGTCGGACTCCTCAAAGGTGATGCCGATGGCGGCGAACACCACGGCGAAGTTGCCGGCGTCGTCCCCCAGCACCTTGGCCTGCCGGGCGATCTGGGCGGCCAGGGCCGCGTGGGGCAGGCCGGAGCCGGAG
>NZ_JAHZDL010000127.1:0-4919 GCF_019422385.1 Flavonifractor sp. | reverse complement strand
TGTCGTAGGCCGCGCCGCCCCGGCCCTGGACGCCGTTGGCGGCCAGCACGTCGGCGATGGCGTACCCGTCCATGCCAAGGGCGCGGCGCAGGGCCCGGAAGCCGCCGATGGCCTCATAGCCGGCCAGGCTGTCCGGGTCGTACTTCCCGAAGTTCCGGGTGATGAAACAGACGGTCTTGCTCATGTCCTCTCCCCCTTAATTGAGCTGCTGGAGCATGTCCAGAATCCGCTCCTCGCTGTCCAGATGGCCGTAGACCACCCCGTTGACCCGCACCGCCGGCGACACGTCGCAGGCACCGAAGCAGGGCACCTTCTCGATGGAGAAGCGCCCGTCGTAGGTCACCTCGCCCACCTCCAGGTTGAGCAGCCGCTTGAGCCGCTCCAGCAGGGTGTCGCTGTCCTTCACCCGGCAGGGGGCGCTGGAGCACACCTCCAGGGTGAACTTGGCCCGGGGCTTGTCGTGGAGGGCGGTGTAGAAGGAGATCACGTCGTACACCTGGGTGGGCTTGACCCCCAGCTTCTCCGCCACATAGTAGGCGGCGGACTCCGGAATATAGTGCCGCTCCACGGCGGCCTCCACGTCCAGCAGGATGCCCACCAGCTGGGTGGGATCCCCGCCGTGGGCGGCCAGGATGCCGTCAATCTTCTCCGCCAGCTCCTGATCCAGGGTCTCGGCGGCCTGGGTAAAGGGTTTCATTTCCGCTCCTCCTTACAATGAAATTGAGACAAAAGAGACCCCGCCTGAAAAGGGGGGCGCCGGGTACTGACCAAAAGGAAAGTGGGTAGTTCATTGATTGAACTTCTGAGTTTCGTTAAAAGTATATCAGCAACGGGGGCAAATTGCAACGGGTGCGGACAAATTTGTATAACCGGGCAAAAGAAGGGCATCCTAACAAAGTTCCATTCGACAAAATCGACAAAAGGAGGGGCGCGGCATGGGTATATTCGGGCCGAGAAGGGAGCCGGGGGAGCCCCATCCCCGGCGGGAGCCCCGCTATCCGGGGCCCCTGACCCTGGCGGGGGTGGAGGAGATCTTCCGGGACTGTGTGGACTTCACCAAGCGGCCGGTGGCCCTGGAGGGGGGCCCCGCCCTCACCCTGTGCTACCTCAGCGGCATGGTGAAGATGGAGCGGGTCAGTGACTACGTGCTCCGCCCCCTGGCCCAGGACAAGTCCCTGGCCGGCTGCGCCGATATGGGGGCGCTGATGAAGAAGATGGAGGACGGGGCCCTGTACAACCTGTCCGCCGCGGAGCGCACCACCCTGGATCAGGCGGCCTTCGACCTGGTGTCCGGCTGGTGCCTGCTGTTCTTTCCCGGGGAATCCGCCGTGCTCTCCTTCTTCACCGGCACGGAGGAGAAGCGCTCCATCTCCGCCCCCAGCAACGAGACGGTGCTCAAGGGCGCGCGGGACGCCTTTGTGGAGAGCCTGCGCACCAACACCTCCATCGTCCGCCGCCACATCAAGGCCCCGGAGCTGCGCATCCGGGAGCAGACCGTGGGCCGCCAGTCGGCCACCCTGGTGGACATCTTATATATAGAGGGGCTCACCGACCCCGCCCTGGTGAAGCGGGTGGCGGCCCAGCTGTCGGACATCGACATCGACGCCGTCCTGGCCACCGGCAACATCGAGGAGTATATCGTCCCCGCCCAGCGCACCCCCTTCCCCCTGCTCCAGTACACCGAGCGGTCCGACCGCTTCTGCGCCGGCCTGGCGGAGGGCCGGGTGGGCATCCTCATCGACGGCCTGCCCCTGGGCTACCTGGCCCCCGGGGTGCTGGGGGACTTCCTCCGGGCCCCCCAGGACAAGTCGGAGAGCTGGATGCTGGCCACGGTGCTCACCCTGCTGCGCTATACCTGCATGCTCCTCACCCTGCTGCTCCCCGCCCTCTACGTGGCCATGGTCACCTTCCACCAGGAGATGATCCCCACCAAGCTGGCCCTGTCCATCATCGCCGCCAAGCAGGACGTGCCCTTCCGCTCCGCCTTTGAGGTGATCGTGCTGCTGCTGGCCTTTGAGATCCTCCAGGAGGCGGGCCTGCGCCTCCCCCAGTCCATCGGCCAGACCGTGTCCATCATCGGCGGCCTGGTGGTGGGCAGCGCGGCGGTGGAGGCCAAGATCGTCTCCCCGGCGGTGCTCATCGTGGTGGCCGTGGCCGGCATCGCCGGGTACACCATGCCCTCCCAGGAGCTGGCGGGGGCCCTGCGCATCTGGCGGTTCCTGCTGGTGACGGCGGCCAGCCTGGCGGGCCTGTTCGGCGCGGCGGCGGCCCTGGCCGCCCTGGTGGCACACCTGGCGGGGCTGGAGAGCTTCGGCGTGTCCTATCTCTCCCCCTTTGCCACCGAGTCCGACGGGCCGGCGCAGGGCAGCGGGCTGATCCGCCGCCCCCTGCCCCGGGTGAAGTGGCGCCCGGCGGCCATCCACCCCGCCAACCGGAGGAACCAGCGGTGAGGCGGGTACTGTGCGCCCTCCTGGCCGCCGCCCTGGCCCTCCCCCTGGCCGGGTGCCGCCGGGGCGTGGCTGCGCTGCCCCGCGGCCGGGAGATCGAGGACATGGAGCTGATGCAGACCCTGGGGGTGGACGCGGCGGAGGCGGGACAGGTGGCCGTCACCGCCTCCAGCGGGGCGGGGGACGGGCCGGACAGCGGGGCCACCGTGGTGAACGGCTCGGCCGCCACCCTCAGCGCCGCGGTGCTGGGCCTCCAGAGCGAGGGGGCCTCCTACCTCTATTTCGGCCACGTGGGCCAGCTGCTGGCGGGAGAGGAGCTGGCCCGCCGGGGGCTGTGGCCCACCCTGGACTATGTGCTCCGGGATGTGGAGATGCGCCTGGACACCGCCCTCTATCTGGTGCGGGGCGGTGAGGCCGGCGCAGCCCTGGAGGCGGCGGCCCGGGACGGCTCCGCCGCCGGCCGGCTGGAGGCCATGGCGGAGGACGCGGGCCTGCTCTCCGGCTCCGCCCGCCGGACGGTAAAGGACGCCATTACCGACCTCTACGCCCAGGGGGCCACCTTCCTCCCCGCCGTGACGGCGGAAACCGGCCTGCCCGCCGCCGGGTACGGCATCTTGAAGGACGGGGCCCTGGCGGCCTGGACGGGGGAGGACGCCGCCAGGGGGATCAACCTGCTGCTGGGCTCGGTGGAGGCCGACGTGGTGGAGCTCCCCCTGGACGGGGGCGGCACCGCCGCCCTGCGGGTGGTGGGGGCCTCCTCCTCGGTGCGCCCGGTGGTGGAGGGGGGCACCCTCACCGGCCTGACCGTCACCTGTAAGGTGGAGGCCAACCTGGCCGAGGGGGATTTGGACTTGCGGGACGAGCAGGCGGCCCGTGCCCTGGAGGAGGCGCTGGCCCGGGTGGAGCATGACCGGGCGTGGGCCGCCCTGTCCCTGGCCCAAGAGCTGGACGCCGACTACCTGGGCCTGCTGAGCCGGGCGGCACTGGCCCGGCCGTGGCACAAGGCGGCCCTGGAGCGCGCCGCCCTGGCCGGGCTGGAGCTGGAGCTGTCCGTGGAGGCGGAGCTCCGCCGCGGCTACGACGCCGCCCGGCAGGAGGAATAAAGGATGTGGGGTGCGACGACCCCGGCGCGCCTTGCAGGTGCATCACAGAGCCAAACCAGAAGGAGGAACATTCATGGCCGACGACCGCATCTCTCTGCGGCAGCTGCTCTCGCTGCTCTTTGCCGCCCTGCTGGCCCCGGCCATCGGGGTGCTCCCCGCCCAGACCGCCGCCCTGGCCGGGGAGGCGGGGTGGCTGTCCGCCCTGGCGGCCCTGCCGGTGCTGCTGGCCGCCCTGTGGGCCCTCTGGGCGCTGCTCCGCCCGGCGGGGGAGGGGGCGGGCCTGGCCCAGGTGACCCAGCGGGTGCTGGGGAGGCCCCTGGGCAGGCTGGTGCTGCTGCTCTGCCTGGGGTGGGGGCTGCTGCTCCTGGCCGCCAACGCCCGGCTGTTCTCCCTGCGCTTCCTGTCCGCCAGCTACAGCAATTCCCCCGCCGGGCTGTTTCTGGCGGTGCTGCTGGCCCTGGCCCTCTGGCTGGCGTGGAAGCCGGTGCGGGTGCTGGCCCGGGCGGGGGAGATCTTCCGCCTGGCCCTGGCGGTGGGGCTGGTCTTCTCCCTGGCTCTGGGGGCCTTCCAGATCGAGCCCCGCCATGTGCTCCCCATCTGGACGGAGGACGTGCCCGGCCTGCTCTCCGCCGCCCTGCCGGTGCTGGGCCTGCTGGGCTATGGGCTCTTTGCCGCCTTCCTGGGGGGCAATGTGACGCGGACGGGAAACGACCGCCGCCGCCTGCTGGTGTGGGGGATGGTGTTCTGCCTGGTGCTCACCGCCCTGCAGCTGGTGTGCCAGGGCAACTTCGGCCCCACTCTTACCGCCCGGGCGGACACCCCCTTCTTCTTAATGGTAAAGGGCATCGGCATCGAGGGCACCTTCCAGCGGGTGGAGTCGCTGATCATCGCCCTGTGGGTGTTCTCCGACCTGGCCCTGCTGGCCCTGCTGGCCTCCTCCTGCGCCGCCCTGGCCCAGGCGGTGTTCTCCTTGAAAGAGAGAAGGCACGCCGCCGTGCCGGTGGCGGCCGCGGCGCTGGCGGGGGCGTGGCTGCTGTTCCCCGACGCCTTCTCCCTGGATCGGTGGATGGAAAACGTGGTGTGGCCGGGCAATCTGCTGCTGGGCTTTGGGCTGCCGCTGCTCCTGCTCTTGGTCAAAAAGCTGAGAGGGCAGGTATAGACAGGCAGATCTTGTGCATACTAAGGGGCGGCGCACCACAGATCTGGGCCCTCGAAAAAACTCTGAAAAAAAGCGGAAAAAGGTGTTGACAAAGCGGCCGAAAGCTGGTATTCTATCTGAGCGCCTCACGGGAGGGCAAGAAAAAGAAGGAAACGGACGGGAGAGACCGGGCGGAAGCCGGACGGACTTCTGAAAGATTCCTGAAAAAAG
>NZ_JAHZDL010000126.1:0-5237 GCF_019422385.1 Flavonifractor sp. | reverse complement strand
CCCGGGTGACCAGGGAGTACTTCATGCCGATGTGGCCCATGGCGATGCCGTCGCACACGGCGATGGCGGGGAACTCCACCGGGGTGCCGCCGGCGGCCCGGACGCCGGCCTTCACCGCTTCGGCGATCTTGTCCAGGTTCATGTGGCCGGGGACGATTTCGTTGTAGGAGCACACCACGCCGATGAGGGGCCGCTCCAGCTCCTCCTTGGTGTAGCCCAGGGCATAGAACAGGGAGCGGTTGGGGGCGCGCTCCACGCCCTTCGTCACGTTGTCGCTGCGCATAGGGAAAACCTCCTCCAGAAAAATGGGCACAAGTTGTATGATAACACTTGTATTGTCTGACTATATATTATAGGATAGAGGAGAGGCTGTCAAGGACTGACTGAAAGGAAAGTGAGATCCATGGAGAAAAAAAGCCTGGCCCAGCAGACCGCCGAGCGGCTCTACGGCCAGATTGTGGTGGAGAAGGCCCTGGCGCCGGGGGAGAAGCTGCCCAACGAGATGGAGCTGTCCGCCGCCCTGGGGGTGAGCCGGGCCACCCTGCGGGAGGCCATCCGCACCCTGTCCGCCGAGGGGGTGCTGGAGGTGCGCCGGGGCAAGGGCACCTTTGTGTCCGAACGGGTGGAGGAGATTGACGACTTCGGCTTCTCCGGCCTGGAGCGGGTGAAGGGCCAGCTGCGGGATCTCTTTGAGCTGCGGGCCATGTTCGAGCCCAAGGCCGCCGCCCTGGCCTGCCGCCGGGCCACGGAGGCCCAGCGGGCGGAGATCCTGGAGAAGGGCCGGGCGGTGGAGGAATGCATCCGGACGGGCAGAGACCGCACCGCCGCAGACCGGGCCTTCCACGCCGCCATCGTCCGGGCCGCCCACAACGAGTTCCTCATGCGCCTGCTGCCGCTGATTGACCAGGCGGTGGCCGCCGCCCTGACGGCGGGGGAGCACCAGGAGCAGCTGGCGGAGGACACCCTGCGGGATCACGCCCTGCTGATGGAGTTCTTCCAGCGGGGGGACGCCGAGGGCGCGGAGCACGCCATGGCCATCCACATGCGCCACAGCATGGACGTGATGGGGCTGAAAGAGTAAAACACGGAGCGCCGCCCGGTTCGGGCGGCGCTCCTGTGTTCTGCGGCAGAGGTCACTCGCACTCCCAGTGCCGGTCGGTTTCCAGCCCGGCCTCATGCCAGGCGCTCACAATGGCGTCGATGCGCTGAAAGCAGGTGGGATCGTCCAGTGCCTCATCGTCCAGGATCTCCTTGATCCGGCGGAGCAGCTGAACCGCGCAGAGCTCTGTCATATGGGCAATGGCTTCATCGCTCAGACAGTCCAGATATGTTATGATATAGTTGCCGATGGCGTTTGCACAGAGCTGCCTGGCCGTTTGATCGAAATTCATTGCACTCACCTCTGCCTCAATTATAGGTCAAAATCACCCTATTTTCAATAGGTCAATTTGCCATACTGTCTTTGGGTGATGATGATGTCAAGACTGAGACAGCTGAGAGATGCGCTGGGTTATTCTCAGGTGAAGATCCAGATGCTGACAGGGATTGACCAGAGCGATTACTCCAAAATTGAGAACGGGAAGCGGCACATGTCCTTTGAACAGTGCAAGCGGCTGGCGGTGGCCTTAAAGACCAGCATGGACTACCTGGCCGGCCTGACCGACGAGCCGGATCCCTATCCTCCTGCTCAACGGAGGTGACGATGCCATGTACAAGAACCGGGGGCCGGACGGGAGATGCAACCTGTGCGGCCAGCGGGTGGCCCAGCTCCGCAAGTCCATGAAGCCGAAGGTCTCCCAGCGGGCGCTGGCCGATATGCTCCAGCTGGCCGGGGTAGACGTGGATAAGAATGCGATTCAGCGAATTGAGTGTGGAAAACGGTTTGTCACAGACGTTGAGCTGAAGATTCTGGCCCAGGTGCTGGGCGTGACTGCGGACGAGCTTCTGCAATAGAGGGGGAAGCAGGTTCCCTGCCGGGCGATGGGCCGCACCATGCGCAGAGGCCACAAAGCATTGGGGGAGAAGGACTCTACCGCTGGTCGGTTGACGGGGGCGCCTCTTTCGGCTAGGCTGGAGGGGCGAAGGAGGAAACCGATATGAGCGAACACTGTGAGATCGACAAGGAAAAATTCGGGGCCTTTCTGGCCCGGCTGCGGAAGGAGAAGGGCCTGACCCAGAAGGAGCTGGCGGAGCGGCTGTTTGTCTCCGACAAGGCGGTGAGCAAGTGGGAGCGGAGCCTGAGCCTGCCCGACGTGGCCCTGCTGCTCCCCCTGGCGGACTGCCTGGGGGTGAGCGTCACCGAGCTGCTGCGGGGGGAGCGCACCACCCAGCCCCAGCTTCCGGTGGAGGAGGTGGAGGCCCTGGTGGGCTCCGCCCTCCGCATGGGCGGGGAGGAGCAGGCAGAGCGCCGGACAGACCGCCGGCGGTGGCGGCTGGCCTGCGTGCTGTGCGTGCTGGCCGGGGCGGCGGAGACGCTTGCGCTCCGGGCCCTGGGCTTTTCCTGGGCGGAGCTGGGCCCCGCCGTGCTGCTGGTGGAGGGGATGAGCCTGGTTTTCGCCCTGTGGCTGTGCTTCTGGGTAAAGGAGCGCCTGCCCGCCTACTACAACGAGAACCGCATCAGCATCTACAGCGACGGGGTGTTCCGCCTGAGCCTGCCGGGGGTGCACATCAACAACAGCAACTGGCCCCATATCCTGCGGGCCATGCGGGTGTGGCTGCTGGGGGCCATGGTGCTCTTCCCCCTGCTCTGGGGGGCGCTGGCCGCCCTGTGGCCGGGGCGGCTCTCCGCCGTCAGGCTGGCCCTGGTGCTGGTATTCTGCCTGGGCCTCTTTGTCCCCGCCATGCTCGCCGCCAGGCGGCACGCATGATAAAAAAACTCCGCCTGCTGTGCAGGCGGAGTTTTTTCCCGGTGAAATGATTAGTGAGGAATGCGCTGGCAGTCCTTGGGGGTCACGCAGGTGCCCTCGGCAATGCACACCACCACGGGCTCGGCCAGGAAGTCGGCGGCGGAGGGGCTGATGTCCGGGCGGGACACGGCCACCTTGCGGGCCTCGAACTTCATCTTGCGGGAGGTGTTGCCGATGTGGGTGATCTCACCGTAGGCCTCGATGTAGTCGCCGGCGTAGACAGGCGCCTTGAACTCGATGTTGTTGTACGCGCAGAACAGGCCCTCATCGCCGTCGCACTGGATCAGCAGCTCGGTGGCCACGTCGCCGAACAGGTGAACCATGTGGGCGCCGTCCACCAGGTTGCCGCCGTAGTGGGCGTCCTTGGCGGACATGCGCAGGCGGATCATAGAGGTATACTTCTTCTCTTCCATGTCATTCCACTCCTAAACTTTTTTTGGGAAATTTGATGAAATGGTACGTGAAATTGCGCAGATCTATTGTACGGCTTTGGACGGAACTTGTCAACACCGGCTTACGCCAGAGGCAGGTGGGCACGCTTCATGGCGGAGCGGATGGCCAGGTACAGGGGCGGAGCCGCCGCCACCGCCGCCGCCCCGTTGAACAGGGAGGCGGGGATTTTCAGGGGCAGCAGGGCCGCCGCCGCGGCAAAGGGCAGGCCGCCCACCAGCATGTTGTCGTAGAGCAGGGATTTTCCGAAGTAGAGCGCGTAATAGACCAGACAGCCCGTCAGGGCCGCCGCCAGACAGCGGGGATAGCCCAGCCGTTCCCGCCGCTGGGCATTGCCGGCCACCAGTCCGGCCCCCAGGCCCATGGCCCCCTTGGTCAGGAAGGTGAGCCAGCACTCCGGGGCAAAGACCGGGTTGGTCAGGTCGTACAGGGCGGAGCCCAGGCCGGAGGCCAGGCCGCCCACGGGCCCCAGCAGCAGCCCGGACAGGACGCAGGCGATGTTGGCCAGGGTGAAGGAGGTCTCGCCGGTGGGCAGGGGGATGATGATTCTGGGGTAGTTGACGGCGAACACCACCGCCGTCATCATGGCCAGCATGACCAGCCGCTGGGTGGTGAAGCCCTTTTGTCCAGACATGGGACACACCTCGCTGTCATTGACTTACGGGATCAGTATAACACCGGACTGACCTTAAAACAAAATCCAGATTCAGAAAATAGAGCAAGGTCAGACAGGGCGCAGAGCCGCCGCGAGAACTCGCGGCGGCTCTGTATTTCAGGCAGGCGGGTTACAGCATGCGCTTGAGGTACTGCCCGGTATAGGACGCCTCACAGGCAGCCACCTCTTCGGGGGTGCCCGTGACGACGATGTTTCCGCCGCCGTCGCCAATCCCCACGCGGCAGGCCGCGCGGGGGCCCCGGATTGATTTTATCTGCTCGGGCGGAGTGAATCCGCCCGGCATCAAGGTTTTGCCAGAGGCAAAACGCTTGGTGGGTGGCGACGGCGGCCGTTTTTTTACAGCATGCGCTTGAGGTATTGCCCGGTGTAGGAGGCGGCGCACTGCGCCACCTCCTCGGGAGTGCCGGTCACCACAATGTTTCCGCCGCCGTCTCCGCCCTCGGGGCCCAGATCGATGATGTGGTCGGCGGTCTTGATCACGTCCAGGTTGTGCTCGATGACCACCACGGTGTTGCCCACCTCCACCAGCTTCTGGAGCACCTCAATGAGCTTGTGCACATCGGCGGTGTGCAGGCCGGTGGTGGGCTCGTCCAGGATATAGATGGTCTGGCCGGTGGAGCGCTTGGCCAGCTCGGTGGCCAGCTTGACCCGCTGTGCCTCGCCGCCGGACAGGGTGGTGGAGGGCTGGCCCAGCTTCACATAGCCCAGGCCCACCTCGTAGAGGGTCTGGAGCTTGTTGTACAGCCGGGGCAGGTTCTCGAAGAAGGGGAGGGCCTCCTCCACCGTCATCTCCAGCACCTCATAGATGTTCTTGCCCTTGTAGCGCACCTCCAGGGTCTCCCGGTTGTACCGCTTGCCCTTGCACACCTCGCAGGGCACGTAGATGTCGGGGAGGAAGTGCATCTCAATTTTCAGCAGGCCGTCGCCCTGGCAGGCCTCACACCGGCCGCCCCGCACGTTGAAGGAGAACCGCCCGGCGTTGTAGCCCCGGCTCTTGGCGTCGGGGGTGGAGGCGAACAGCTCCCGGATGTCGTTGAACAGCCCGGTGTAGGTGGCGGGGTTGGAGCGGGGGGTGCGGCCGATGGGGGACTGGTCGATGTCGATCACCTTGTCCAGGAACTCCTCCCCCTCGATGCCTGCGTGCTTGCCCGGCCGGGTCTTGGCCCGGTTCAGGTCGGCGGCCAGCCGCTTGAAGAGGATCTCGT
>NZ_JAHZDL010000125.1:0-5257 GCF_019422385.1 Flavonifractor sp. | reverse complement strand
AAACGACCAATCAGGGGGGAGCTGCGGCTCCCCCCTATTGGATGTACCCCCCAGGCTGTCCTACAGGCAGCTTCCCGGCCGAGGGGGCTTACGTTGTAACGCCCCCTCGGCTCGGAGCGGGCGCACACATAGGTGCGCCCCTGCGTGGGGCGCGACGACTCGGCGCGCTGTCGTCGGCCTAAGCTACGGATCGTTTGCTTCCGGGCAAGCCCGAAAGCTCATTCCCTCCGCTGGGCTTCGGCGGGGGCCCCGATTCCCGCGACTTCCAGAGTATTTCAGTTGCATGGCACCGACGGCGGCCCGGCGGGCCAAGCCGGTACAGCGCAACTACCCACAAGGCTTGCAGGGTAATCCCGATGCGTGCCGCCCGAGGCGCGGCAGCGCCTGTAACGTAAGTGAACACGGGGCCCCCGCCGAAGCCCAGCGAAGCGGGTTCGGTGGGGAGAGTTTCCCGGCGAAGCGCCGCCAGTGGCGGATAAAGCGAGCCGGGAAAAAGGAGCGGCGCGATTGGCGGGCCAGTTTGGCCCGGGAATCGCAATGCCGCGACGGGAGCAAGGGCACAGTGGAAGGAGTGAGCTTTGCCGCTTGCGGCGAAGCGAATGATCTGAAACTTGTGCCGACGAAACGGGCGGCAATGCGCGGTTGGTTTTTGCCCTGTCCGTACAGCCTGCCGCCGCCATGATCCCCCGTACTGGGGGGGGCCAGGGCGGGCGAAGCCCCCCGGCCCTTCTTTCCCCCCATTTCTTCGGGAAGAAATGGGGGCGCTCGCCGGGAGGCCGGTGCCTCCTTTGGGCGGCCGCCATGTATGGCGGCCCTACGGATTTGGGCGGATAATATCCGCCTCTACGGGCATGGCGGTTGACGTGCGCGCCGAGGTCGTCGCGCGCCACGGGCCGGTGGTACGGGGGGCGGATGGTATCCGCCCAACCCCAACGGAAAGGAAGGAGCCGGAATGATCTGCAATCTCTGCCCCCGCTCCTGCGGGGCCCTGCGCACCGAGACGGAAGGGCACGGCGTGTGCCGGATGCCCGCCCTGCCGGTGGTGGCCCGGGCGGCCCTCCACATGTGGGAGGAGCCCCCCATCTCGGGAACACGCGGCGCGGGGACGGTGTTTTTCTCCGGCTGTTCCCTGGGGTGCGTGTTCTGCCAGAACGAGTCCATCAGCCACCGGGACTTCGGAAAGCCGGTGACGGTCTCCCGCCTGCGGGAGATCTTTTTTGAGCTCATCGCCCAGGGGGCCCACAACATCGACCTGGTGAACCCCACCCACTACGCCCACGCGGTGGCCCAGGCCCTGGCCGAGCCCCTGCCCGTGCCGGTGGTGTGGAACTCCGGCGGCTACGACCGGGTGGAGACCCTGCGGGCCCTGGAGGGAAAGGTGCAGATCTACCTGCCGGATCTGAAATACGTGACGGCGGAGTACGCGGAGAAATACTCCGGCGCGGCGGACTATCCGGCGGCGGCCCAGGCGGCCATTCTGGAGATGTTCCGCCAGACCGGCCCCTGCGCATATGACGAAAGCGGCCTGCTGAAGCGGGGGGTGGTGATCCGCCACCTGGTATTGCCCGGGAAGCTGGCGGAGGCCAAGCGGGTGATGGACTGGGTATCGGGGCATTTTGCCCCCGGTGAGGTGCTGTTCTCCCTCATGAGCCAGTACCTCCCCTGGGGGCGGGCGGCGGAGTTCCCGGAGCTGAACCGCCGCCTGCGGCCGTCGGAGGCCCGGGCCGCGGCGGACTACATGGCCGCCCTGGGCCTGGAGGGCTTCACCCAGGAGCCGGAGTCGGCGGAGCACACCTACATTCCCCCCTTTGATCTGACAGGGGTATAAGAGAGGGAGAGACATGGAGACAAGTCAGACCGGGAAACCCCGGCTGAAAACCCTGTGGCGGCTGTCCTGGCCCGCCATCATTGAGCAGATTCTCACCACCATGGTCAGCTATGTGGACACCGCCATGGTGGGCGTTTTGGGGGCGGCGGGCACCGCCGCCGTGTCGGTGAACGCGGCCCCCATCTGGCTGGCCAACGGCCTGCTGATGGGGGTGGGCGTGGGCTACTCGGTCCAGGTGTCCAACGCCATTGGGGCGGAGGACGACGAGAGGGCCCGGCGGATCATCCGCCAGGGGGTGCTGGCCGCCATCGTGGTGGGCCTCCTGGGCCTGCTGATCTACCAGTCCCTGGCCGGGTTCATCCCCCGCTGGCTGGGGGCGGAGCCGGAGGTGCTGCCCCATGCGGTGGCCTACCTGCGGTTCTACACCATGGCCATGCCCTTCATGGCCGCCGGGCAGATCTTCTCCGCCATCCTCCGCTGTATGGGCAACACCAGGGCGCCGCTGTACTTCAACACGGCGGCCAACCTGCTGAACATCGTGCTCAACTTCCTGCTCATCTACCCCACCCGGCCGGCGGTGCTCTTCGGGGCACAGATCACTATTCCCGGCGCGGGGCTGGGGGCGGCGGGGGCGGCCATCGCCTCGGCGGCGGCCCTGACCACGGCGGGCATCGCCCTGCTGCGCATCGGCACCCGACAGGGCGACCGCTTCCGGGTGCACCTGCGGGAGGGCCTCCGGCCCGACGGGGCCATCATCCGCCAGGCGGTGCGGCTGGGCCTGCCCTCCGCGGTGGAGCGGGCCACCATCAACCTGGGGCAGATCGCCACCACCGCCGTGGTGGCCTCCCTGGGCACCGTGGCCCTGGCCGCCAACCAGATCGCCGTCACCGCCGAGGGCCTGTGCTACCTGCCCGCCTACGGCATCTCCTACGCGGGCATCGCCCTGGTGGGCCAGTCGGTGGGGGCCGGCAGCAGGGAGAACGCCCGGGCCTACGGCACCCTGGCCGCAAAGCTGGGCTTTGTGGCGGCCATCGGCACCGCCTCCGCCCTGTTCCTGCTGGCCCCGCCCCTGGCGGGCCTGTTCAACTCCGACCCCCGGGTGGTGGAGCAGGCGGCACTCATGCTGCGCATCGTGGCCTTCTGCGAGCCCTTCTTCGCCCTGTCCATCATCCTCTCCGGCACCCTCCGGGGCGCCCACGATGTGCGTCTGCCCATGGTGGTGGGGCTGGTGTGCATGTGGGGCATCCGGGTGCCCCTGGCCCCCGTGCTGGTCTACTTCGCCGGGTTCGGCCTGGCGGGGGTGTGGCTGGCCATGGACGTGGATCTGATCGTCCGGGGCCTGCTGTGCGCCCTGCGCTGGCGCTCGGGCAAATGGGCCCGCATGTGCGGGCTGGAATAACAAAGCGGCTGATATGACGCTGTCATATCAGCCGCTTCATATCCTCCGGCAGGGGCTGCTCCCACGCCATGGGCTCCCCGGTGACGGGGTGGAGGAGGGAGAGCCTGGCGGAGTGGAGGGCGGGTCGGGAGATCAGGCTGTGAGCCTCCGTGCCGTAGAGAAAGTCCCCGGTGAGGGGGTGGCCGATGTGGGCCATGTGCACCCGGATCTGGTGGGTGCGGCCGGTGTCCAGCTCCAGCTCCACCAGAGCCCGGCCCCGGCCGGCGCGGAGCACCCGGTAGCGGGTGACGGCCGCCTGTCCCGCCGGATCCACCCGACGGGCGATGAGGGAGCCGGGCGCCCGGCCCAGGGGGGCGTCGATCACCCCCTCCGGCGGCTCGGGCACCCCGTCGCACACGGCCAGATACACCCGCCGGAAGTCCGGGGTGTGGAGCTGCCGCTTGAGCCGCTCCTGGGCGTGGGGGTGCTTGGCCACCACCATCAGGCCGGAGGTGCCCCGATCCAGCCGCTGCACCGGGTGGACGTCGGCGGTGATGCCCCGCTCCCGGTAGTAGTACGCGATAAAATTGCACAGGGTGTCGGCGTAGTGGCCGGGGCCGGGGTGGACGGTGACGCCGGGGGCCTTGTTGAGCACCAGCAGATCCCCGTCCTCATACACGATATCCAGGGGACCGGGCGTGGGCACCATGACCCCCTTGTGGTCGGGGTCGGCCACCCGGACGGAGAGCACCTGCCCCGCCGCTGTCCGCTGCCCGGTGATGGCCCGGACGCCGTCCAGCAGGATGCCGTCCTCCAGCCACTTGATGCGCCGGATCACCGTGCCCGACAGGTGCAGCTCCCGCCGCAGCAGGGTGTCGATTTTCTCCCCCGCCATGGCCGGCGTGACGGTGAGCGTCAGCCGCCGGGGCGCCTGCTCCGCCATGCGCGCTCCCCCCTTCCGCTTTTTTCCCAGTATACCACGGCGTGCACCGCTTTTCAAACGCCGGATTTTGTAGTATAATATACGCTTGAACATTGAAGCATGGAAACGAGGTGCCTCCTATGCCGGAGAAACTGGGCCTTTACATCCACATCCCCTTCTGCCGGAGCAAGTGTGACTACTGTGACTTTTACTCCCTTGCCGGGCGGGAGGAGCGGATGGACGACTATCAGAAGGCGCTGCTGGCCCACATGAAGGAGACCGCCCCCCTCACCCGGGGGTGGCAGGTGGACACGGTGTATTTTGGCGGCGGAACCCCCAGCTTTTATGGGGCGAAGCGCCTGAAGGAGCTGCTCAGGCTGATCTCCAAGCGCTTTGATCTGGCCAAGGACGCGGAGATCACCGTGGAGTGCAACCCGGACAGTGTGGATCTCAAGACCTTCCAGGCCCTGCGCCGGGCGGGGGTCAACCGCATCTCCCTGGGGGTGCAGTCCGCCCACGACTGCGAGCTGCAAAGCCTCCACCGGCCCCACACCTTTGAGCAGGCGAAGGAGGCGGTGGAGGCCGCCCGGGCGGCCAAGCTGAAAAACCTGAGCCTGGATCTGATCTACGGCCTGCCGGAGCAGGACATGGACAGCTGGAAGGACTCGGTGGAGCAGGTGCTCTCCCTGGAGCCGGAGCATCTGAGCTGCTACGGCCTGAAGGTGGAGCCGGGCACTCCCCTGGACGACCGGGTGATCCGGGGCACCAGGCTGCCCGACGACGATGTGCAGGCCGATATGTACCTGTGGATGGTGGAGCGCTTGGCGGCGGCGGGCTACCGGCAGTATGAGATCTCCAACTTCGCCCGGGCGGGGTTCCAGTCCCGCCACAACCTGAAATACTGGATGGGACGGCCCTATATCGGCTTCGGGCCGGGGGCCCACTCCGACTTCGGCGGCCGGCGCTACTCCTTTGTGCGGAACCTGGAGGGCTATATCTCCGGCGTGCTGGAGGGGGGCGCGGTGATTGACGAGTCCGACCTGATCCCCCAGCGGGAGCGGGGCAGCGAGTACCTGATGCTCCGCCTGCGCACCACCCGGGGAATCGAGGAGTGGGAGTACCGCCGGGA
>NZ_JAHZDL010000124.1:0-5347 GCF_019422385.1 Flavonifractor sp. | reverse complement strand
ATGCCGATGGCCTGGGCGGCCATCTGGGAGAACACGGTGTCGCCCCCCTGGCCGATCTCGGTGGCCCCCAGGTGGAGCTGCACCGTGCCGTCCTGGTTGAGCACCATGCGGGCGGAGGAGGTCTCCAGGGAGATGGGGTACACGCCGGTCTTGTAGGAGAAGCAGGCCATGCCCACGCCGCGGCGCACCGGGCCGGTCTGGTTTTTGTACTTCTCCCGCAGCTCGTCCCAGCCGATGTACGCCGCGCCCTTGTCGATGCACTCCCGCAGGGCGGTGGAGTGGCAGGTGATGCCGTTGAAGGGGTCCACATAGCCCAGGGGCATGGCGTTTTTCTTGCGGAACTCCAGGGGATCCAGCCCCATTTCCCGGGCAATGTCCTCCATGAAGCACTCGGAGGCGAAGTTGCACTGGGGAATGCCGTACCCCCGCATGGCGCCGGGGGCGGGCCGGTTGGTGTAGACGGTGAGGGCCTGGGCGTGGTGGCCGATCTGGTCTAAGTACAGCTGGCGGTAGCCGGTGACGGCGTTTGCCACGATGGCGTTGCCGTGGGAGGCGTAGCCCCCCTGGTTGGACACGGCTTTGCAATACCGGGCCATGAGGGTGCCGTCCTTGTCCACCGCCGCGGCCACGTCGAAGGAGATGGGGTGGCGGGAGCGGGTGTTCTGGAAGGTCTCCTCCCGGCTCACGTCCAGGCGCACGCACCGGCCGCCCACCTGGGTGGTGAGCCAGGCGTTGAGGGGCTCGTACAGCACCTCCTGCTTGTTGCCGAAGCCGCCGCCGATGTAGGGCTTGACCACCCGGATGGAGCCCCAGCCGATGCCCAGGGCCTGGCCGATCACCCGGCGGACGATGTGGGGGATCTGGGTGGAGGTGACCACCGTGATGCGCCCTGACTCCATGTAGGCGAAGGAGACCGGGTTTTCGATGTGGCAGTGCTGCACCTGCTGGGTCTCATAGTGCCCCTGGAACTGGCGGAATTTGGGGCTGGACAGCACGTCCTCCACCGTCTCAAACTCCCCGCCCCGGATGGGCGTGCGGAGATCCATCCGGGCCAGCACGTTGTCCGGGTGCTCCTGGTGGATGGGGGGGAAGCCGTCGGCCATGGCCCCCTCCGGCTCCAGCGCCACGGGGTACTCCTCGTACTCCACCCTGATCAGCTTCAGAGCCTTATGGGCGGTGACCAGATCCTCCGCCACCACGGCGGCGATGTCGTCCCCGTAGATGCGCACCCGGCGGTTGAGCAGCTTCCGGTCGGCCACGTCCTGGTGGGCCGCCTCCACGCTCCAGGGGTGGCCGGGGGTGGGGTACTGGATGTCCGGCACGTCAAAGCAGGTGAGCACCTTCACCACCCCGGGCAGGGCCTGGGCCTCGGAGATGTCCATGGATTTCACCCAGCCGTTGGCGATGGTGCTGTGGAGCACCGCCGCCTCCAGCACGGGATGGGGGCAGAGGTCGTCGGTATACTTGGCGCGGCCGGTGACCTTGTCGGCCGCGTCCACGCGGGGGATGCTTCTTCCGACTTCCATAAAAAAGCGCGCCTCCTTTCTGTTTGGCACCACCAGTATACCGCAACGGCGGGCAAAAGGGAAGGAGAACTTCCCGGCCGGCATGGCTCCCCGGCCCGGGCCATATACTGTTCAGGGCGCGGGCGGAATCTTATCATGTTCTTTTTTCGTGAAAAGCGATTGAAAGACCCGGGCTCCTGTGTTACACTGCTTTTATCCGTGATGGGGCGGGTCTCCGCCGGAGGCGAGGGCGCTGCAGCTGATCACCGTCTTTGCCGTCCTGCTGGTCACCGGGGTGTCCGGCGCCCTGTACATCGGAATATCCTCCCTGAACGGCCTGGCCGGTCTGGTCTGCGGCGTGGCGGCCCCCATCCTCTTTCTTGTGGGGGCTTTCCGGCAGAAGAAGCTCCTGCGGGATGCCCAGCCCATCCGGCAGTCAGGTGCTCCCGGCCGCCCGCCGGGGCCTGCAATTTAAGAAAAAACGAGGTACACAGCTATGAAAAAGCGCATTCTGTCTCTTGCTGCCGCATCCTGCCTGCTCCTGATCCTGGCCGCCTGCGGCGGCGGCGACGCCCCGCAGGAGTCCCCCTCCGGCGCGCCCGCCTCCGAAGCCCCCGTGCAGGAGTCCGCCCCTGCCCAGGACAGCAGCGGTCTGCCCACCCTGGAGGACTACTTCAACTCCGACGCCATGCAGGAGCTGGTGGACGCCACTGCGGCGCAGTACGGCGAGGAGGGCACCTTCGCGGCCATGTACGCCGAGGGCAACGAGCTGCGGTATGACTTCACCATCGACAGTCTGGAGACCTCCGAGGAGGAGCGCGCCGTCTATGCCGAGGCCCTCCAGTCCTCCACCGAGGCCGGTGCCGACGCCTACCGGAGCACCGCCGCCGAGCTGAAGTCCATGGTCTCCAACGAGGAGGTCGTCGTGGTGGTCACCTTCATGGACGGTGCGGGCAACGTGCTGTACACCCAGTCCTTCTCCTCCAACGACGCGTAACCGCCGACCACCGGGGCGCCGCAGAGCGGCGCCCCATCTTTTTGTCTCCGGCGGCAATTGCGGCTTGATTTCTCCCCGCCTTGTGTTATCATGGAGATAGCATGAAAAGGAGGCGGTTGCATGATCGATCTGACGGTTCACCGGGACGTGCTGGCGCGCAATATTCAGAAGGCCCGGGAGAACGGCGTGATCATTCCCACATTCGAGAACATGCGCAATCCTGAGACCGTGCCGGCGGCGGTGAAGGAGCGGCTCCGGGGCGTGGGCCTGTGGGACGTGAATCCTCTGAACCTGTTCCGCATCACCTGGAAAAACGAACCGGCGGAGGCCGGCGGCCTGTACCGGGACGTGCCCAACTACATCGAGCTGCCCCCCGCCCTCACCGGCGTGAAGGCCCGCATCGTGGCCCTGGTGGGCAAGTGGTTCCCCACCGGCTGCCACAAGGTGGGGGCCTCCTTCGGCTGCCTGGCCCCCCGGCTGGTCACCGGGCAGTTTGACGCGGGCTACCACCGGGCGGTGTGGCCCTCCACGGGCAACTACTGCCGGGGCGGGGCCTTCAACTCCAAGCTGCTGGGGGTCAAGTCGGTGGCCATCCTGCCCGCGGGCATGAGCCGGGAGCGGTTTGAGTGGCTGTCCCAGATCGCCGGGGAGGTGATCGCCACCCCGGGCTGCGAGTCCAACGTGAAGGAGATCTTCGACAAGACCCACGAGCTGCGGCAGGAACCGGACTGCATGATCTTCAACCAGTTCGAGGAGATGGGCAACCACCTGTGGCACTATCAGGTCACCGGCCGGGCCATTCAGGAGGTCTTTGAGGCCGTCAGGCGCCCCGGCGACAAGCTCTCGGGGGCCTGCTTCACCTCGGGCAGCGCCGGCACCATCGGCTGCGGCGACTACCTGAAGGAGGTCTACCCCGGCCTGAAGCTGGCGGTGGGGGAGGCCCTCCAGTGCCCCACCATCCTGAACAACGGCTTCGGCGACCACCGCATCGAGGGCATCGGCGACAAGCACATCCCCTGGATCCACAACGTGAAGAACACCGATATGGTCATCGACATCGACGACGAGGACTCCCAGCGGCTGCTGCGTCTGTTCAACGACCCGGCGGGCCACGACTACCTCCGCTCTGTGGGGGTGGATGAGGACACCATCGCCAACCTGTCCCTGCTGGGCATCTCGGGCATCGCCAACGTGCTGTGCTGTGTCAAGCTGGCCAAGTACTACGAGCTCACCGAGCACGACGTGGTGGCCACCGTCCTCACCGACTCGGCGGCCATGTACGGCTCCCGCATTCAGGAGCTGGCCGACCAGTACGGCCCCTACGACGGCACCGCCGCCGCGGTGGACCACGCCCTCCACCTGCTGGGCCTGCGCACCGACTCCATGGCCGAGCTGAACTACTACGACCGCAAACGCATCCACAACCTGAAATATTACACCTGGGTGGAGCAGCAGGGCCGCACTGCCGAGGAGCTCAACGACCTGTGGTACGGCACCGTGTGGGACGACGTGCACCGCCAGGCCGACCAGCTGGATGAGCTGATCAACGCCTTCAATGAAGAATCCGGGGTGCTCAAAAATCTGTAGGGCGCGGCATCCCTGACGCGCCGCCCGCGGGGATATGACACCGCCTGGCCCGTTCCATGGGGCCCCCGCGCGAGCCCAGCGGCTGTGCCGCGGGTCGCGTGGGGAGAAGGAGGCCCAGCGGAGGAAATGAGCTTTCGCGTTTACGCGGAAGCGAACGATCCGCAGCTTGGGCCGACGTTGTGGGGCGCGACGACCTCGGCGCGCCATCCGCCTACCGGGATGCCCCCCGGGTGCGCCCTTTTTCCACCCCCTGAAAGGAGGTTTTCCACATGAAGTATGTCCTCGGTGCAAAATGTGTCAGGTGCGGGAAGGAATATGAGGCCGTCCCCGGCCTGACCACCTGCGCCTGCGGCGGCATCCTGGACATCGTGTACGACTACGCCGCCATCCGGCGGGACTTCTCGCCCAAAGACCTGGCCGCCTGCCGGGACAACACCATGTGGCGGTACCGGCCCTTCCTGCCGGTGGAGGATTCCTCTCCCCCGCCGCCTTTGCGGGTGGGCTGGTCGCCGCTGTACAAGGCGGACAGCCTGGCCCGGGCGCTGGGGCTGAAAGCCCTGTACCTCAAGGACGACGGGCAGAACCCCACGTCCTCCCTGAAAGACCGGGCCTCCGCCCTGGCGGTGGTAAAGGCCAGGGAGGCGGGGGCGGACACCATCGCCTGCTCCTCCACGGGCAACGCCGCCTCCTCCCTGGCGGGGAACGCGGCGGCGGCCGGGCTGTCCACCTACATCTTCGTGCCCAAGCGGGCCCCCAAGGGCAAGGTGGCCCAGCTGCGCATCTTCGGCGCCACGGTGGTGAGCGTGGACGGCTCCTATGAGGACACCTTTGAGCTGAGCCGCGCCGCCATCGACCGCTGGGGCTGGTACAACCGCAACGCGGCCATCAACCCCTACCTGTCCGAGGGCAAGAAGACCGTCACCCTGGAGATCATGGAGCAGCTGGGCTGGCAGGTGCCCAACTACATCGCCCTGTCCGTGGGGGACGGGTGCACCATCGCCGGGGCGTGGAAGGGGCTGAAGGATCTCTATGCCGCCGGGTTCATCGACAGGCTGCCCCGGCTCATCTCCGTGCAGGCGGAGGGCTGCTGCCCCATCAACCGGGCCATCCAGACCGGGGAGCCGTGGCGGCCCATGGAGGAGAACACCCTGGCCGACTCCATCGCCGTGGGGGTGCCCCGCAACCCGGACAAGGCCCTCAACGCCATCCGGGAGTCGGACGGCGTGGCCGTCAACGTGTCCGACGGGGAGATCCTGGA
>NZ_JAHZDL010000123.1:0-5417 GCF_019422385.1 Flavonifractor sp. | reverse complement strand
CCGCCGCCGAAGCCGCCCATGCCGCGGCTGTTGAATCCCTTTGCCATCGGTCGCACTCCTTTTATTCCTGAATAATAATGTTGTCAAACTGCCTGCCGAAGGCCAGCAGATCGTCCAAGTTGTCGTGTTCCGCCGGGGCCGGCGCCGCCTGGCCCGCCTGCGGCGGCGAGGCCTTGCCCACCTTCACCGCGCAGCGCACCTCCCCGCCGGTCTGGGCCGAGGCCAGCCGCCCCAGCTCCTCCAGAATGTGGGGGCCGCCCACCATGGTCTTGGTGAACTCGTCCTTCACCCACAGGGTGAGCACGCCCCCCTCCAGCCGCCCCTCCACCGCGGAGGGGTTGCACAGGAAGGGGTAGACCGCCGGGAACTTCTTCCGCACCGCCGCCACCAGCCCGGGCCAGAGATCCGGCTGGGCGGCGGGAGTGCCGCCGGACGCGGGCTGCCCTCGATCGGGCGCACCGCCGGTCGCAGTCTGGCCCGCCGCCTCCGGGGAAGCGGCCTGCGGCGCAGGCCCCGGCTCGTACCCAACCGGCTCGCCCGGTTCGTCGGGCAGGGGCGGCCGCTCCTCCTCCCAGGGGGGGCGATCCTCCTCCCTGACCGGGGCGGACGGAGCCGCCGCAGGGGGCGGCGCCTGGGTCTGGGCCGGGGCCGGCCGCTTCAGGGGCTTCTCCGGCACCGCGCAGGCGGCGGGGATGCCCCCCGCCAGCAGCTCCTCCACCCGGCTCAGCCGGGCGTTGAGGGCCGCCGTGCTCTCGTCCAGCGCCGGGTCGCACAGGCGGATCAGGCACAGCTCCGCATCGGTGCGGCGGCTGCCGCTGCGGGCCAGATCGGCGATGGTGGTCTGGAGCAGGCCCAGCATCTGCACCAGCCGGACGGTCTGAAACTGGTTGGACAGGCGGCGCATGGTGGTCTCGTCATAGCCGCCGGTGAGCAGGGCCGCGCCCCCCTGGGGGGCGGTCTTGCGCACCAGGAGATCCCGAGTGAGGGCGGACAGCTCCCCCAGCAGGCTCCCCACGTCCTTGCCCGCGCTGTACAGCCGGGCCAGGGTCTCCAGGGCGCCGGCGGTGTCGCCGCCGCCGATGTGCTCCATCAGGCCGGCGGTCTCCAGGTTGCCCGCCAGACCCAGAGCGTCCAGCACCTCCTGCTCCCCGATGGGGCGGTCGGGCCCGGCGCACTGATCCAGCAGGGACAGGGCGTCCCGCAGGCCGCCGTCGGCCAGCCGGGCCAGCAGCTCCGCCGCATCCCCCCGCAGCTCCATCCCCTCCTGCCGGGCCACGTAGGCCAGGCGGGCGGCGATGTCGCCGGTGGAGATGCGCTTGAAGGAGAACTGCTGGCACCGGGACTTGATGGTGGCCGGCACCTTGTGCAGCTCGGTGGTGGCCAGGATGAACATCAGGTGCTCCGGCGGCTCCTCCAGGATCTTCAGCAGGGCGTTGAAGGCGGCGGTGGACAGCATGTGAACCTCGTCCACGATGTACACCCGCTTACGCACGGCGGCGGGGGTGTACACCGCCTCGTCCCGCAGGGCCCGAACCTGATCCACGCCGTTGTTGGAGGCGGCGTCCAGCTCCAGCACGTCCAGGATGGAGCCGCTCTCAATGCCCAGGCAGGAGGGGCAGGCGTTGCAGGGGTTGCCGTCCACCGGGTGCTCGCAGTTCACCGCCCGGGCCAGGATCTTGGCGCAGGTGGTCTTGCCGGTGCCCCGGGTGCCGGTGAAGAGATAGGCGTGGCTCAGACGGCCGGTGGCCACCTGCCGCTTGAGCGTCTCGGTAATATGGGCCTGGCCCACCACATCGTCAAAGGTGCGGGGCCGCCATTTGCGGTACAGGGCCTGGTACAAGCCGGTCACCTCACATACAAATGAAAAATGGAGAGGGGCGGAGGATGCGGAAACGCCGCGTCGCTTCGCCCCTCTCCCGCCGCGTCCGGCGCGTGGCAAGACCGCACACCGGCCTTTGGAGACTGCGCTATGCCCGTTACCCAGGCAGCCGGCTCAGGAGCGGGAACCCCGCGGCACAGGTCGCGGTCCGCTTAGTGCTGCTCGGTTCCCCGCCTGACACGGTTCACGGTGCGGCCTTGCGCGGGACCGATCCATCATCGCTGCTTACCTGGGTCAGACGGCACAACGCAGTTCCGGGGGCCGGGATTCATCCCTGCTGTAGCGGGTTGCAGGTACAGGGCACCGCTAACTCCCCGACTAGTGCGGCCTTGCCGCGGGCCGGGCGCATTCGCGCCGTCCCCGGAAGGCTGGTTTTATTATCATACATCATTTTCGCCCGATTATCAATCCTGTTTTTTGATTTTCTGAAATCCGCAGGGGAGCGGGCGGGCCCTCCCCCGCCCCGCAAGACAGGAGGGGAGCGCCGCCCCGGGGCGGCACTCCCCTCCTCAGGATTCACTGTTACGCGTCCGTGGACTCGGGCGCGATGCCCGCCCGCTCCTGGGCGATATTGAGGGCGTGGTCTCCGATGCGCTCAAAGTCGGTGAGCAGCTCGGAGAAGATGATGCACGCCTCATCGGAGCAGGAGCCCTGCCGCATACGCTCCAGCTGCTTGCGGCGGAACTCGTCGGTCATGTCGTCGATGCGCTGCTCCATGGCGGAGACCTTGGTCAGCCACTCGGTGGGCTGGATGCCCTCCTGCTCCAGCAGCTCCAGGGTGTCCAGGCAGACCTGCTCCATGGCGCGGATCTCGTCCTGGGCCTCCTCGGAAAAGCGGATGTGCTTGTCCGCCAGCTTCTGGGTGTACTCACAGATGTTCATGGCGTGGTCGCCGATGCGCTCAATGTTGCCGGTGATCTTAAAATAGGAGCTCATGGCGGAGGAGTCCTTGGCGTTGGTCTCCCGCACCATGCCCTTGGAGATGTACTGGGAGATCTCCTTGTTCAGGAAGTCGATGTACTCCTCGGTGGCCTGGGCCTTCTCCACCTCCTTGGGATCCCGCTCCAGCACCGCCTGGAAGGCCGTGGCGATGTTGTCCTTGGCCATGCCCAGCATGCGGTTGAGCTCCTGGCGCAGCTGGGTCAGGTACATGGCGGACAGGCCGATGGGGTGCTCCTGCTTGGTGCGGGCCGGCTCGGGCACCAGGAAGGCCAGGTGCATGCCCTCCTTCTGATCCTCCTCCCGGTCGGGCAGGATGCGCATGGCCAGCTTCACCAGCAGCCCGCCGCAGGGCAGCAGGAGCAGGGTGGTGACCACGTTGAAGAGGGTGTGCATGTTGGCGATCTGCGCCGCCGGGTTGTCGGTCAGGGACTGCATGAAGGGCACCAGCGGGGTCACCTGGCACAGGATGGTGAACAGGACGGTGCCGATGATGTTGAAGGACAGATGCACCACGGTGGTGCGCTTGGCATTGCGGCTGGTGCCGATGGCGGCCAGCACGGCGGTGATGCAGGTGCCGATGTTCTGGCCGAAGAGGACATAGACCGAGGTGTCCAGGCCCACCACGCCGCTGACCGCCAGGGCCTGCAGGATGCCCACGGAGGCGGAGGAGGACTGGATGATGGCGGTAAAGATGGCGCCTACGGCGATGCCCACCAGGGGGTTGGAGAAGGTGCTCACCATGTTCACAAAGGCGGGCATCTCACGCAGGGGCTCCATGGAGGTGCCCATCATCTCCATGCCGATGAAGAGCACGCCCAGGCCCGCCAGAATGCTGCCGTAGTGGTGGAGCTGGGGCTTTTTCAGGAAGACGATCATCGCCACGCCCACAAACGCGAACAGGGGGGCAATGGCGCCCACATCCAGGGCAATGAGCTGGCCGGTGATGGTGGTGCCGATGTTGGCGCCCATAATGACCCACACGGCCTGCTTCAGGGACATCATGCCGGAGTTGACGAAGCCCACCACCATGACGGTGGTGGCGGAGGAGGACTGGATTACCGCAGTGATGACGGCACCCACGGCCACACCCAGGATGCGGTTGGAGGTCAGCCGCTCCAGGATGCCCTTCATCCGGTTGCCGGCCGCGGCCTCCAGGCCGGAGCTCATCATCTGCATGCCGTAGAGGAACAAGGCAAGGCCGCCCAGCAGCCCGAGCACGATACTCGCGTTCATATTTTATTCCCTCATCTTTACATTCTTTTTTCAGATCCTTTACAATTTCCAGACTAAGTATATCGAATGTAAATTACCCCGTCAATGAGAATTTACGTGAATTTTACAAAATTCCCCTCCCCCTTTCCCGTCAAATCGCCGTCCTTCGCCGGCAGGCAATCTTTTCCCTTGACAAAGCCTGCCCGGTCGGATAAAATAATTGAAACAGCATCCCCAAAACAGGTGATGATGGGAAGAAGGCGCGGCCCCTCCCGGGCAGAGAGCCGGTGGTTGGTGCAAACCGGTGCGGGAGACCGCGCGCATCCTGATCCCGGAGCCGTCCGCCTGAACCGCAAGCAGTAGGGCGGGCCGTCACGGCCACGTTACCGGCCGCGGCCTTGTTGGAGGCCATGAGCGCCGCATGGGCAACCGGCGGCGGAAGCAGGGTGGTACCGCGTAAACATACGCCCCTGACCAGATGATTGGTCAGGGGCGTTTTTTCGTACCCTGACCCCGAGAACAGGAGGAATCTGCATGAAGCCCGCACAGGAAAAGTACATCCCCTTCGTCCCCCTCAAGATGGAAAAGCGCGCCTGGCCCGACAAGCAGCTGATGGCGCCCCCCATCTGGTGCTCGGTGGATCTCCGGGACGGCAACCAGGCGCTGATTGACCCCATGAACGTGGAGGAAAAGCTGGAGCTGTTCCACACCCTGGTGGACATCGGCGTGAAGGAGATCGAGGTGGGGTTCCCCTCCGCCTCGGAGACGGAGTATGAGTTTCTCCGGGCCCTCATCGACGGGAACCACATCCCCGACGACGTGACCATCCAGGTGCTGGTGCAGGCCAGAGAGCACCTGATCCGCAAGACCTTTGAGGCCATTGACGGCGCCAGGCACGTGATCTTCCACTTCTACAACTCCACCTCCACCCTCCAGCGGAAGGTGGTGTTCCACACCGACGTGGAGGGGGTGAAGAAGATCGCCGTGGACGCCGCCCACCTGATCCGGGAGCTGAGCCAGCCCGCCATCGACGCGGGCATGGATCTCCGGTATGAGTACTCTCCCGAGTCCTTCATGGGCACGGAGATGGACGCGGCGGTGGAGATCTGCCAAGCGGTGATCGAGGCCCTCCACGCCACGCCGGAGCACAAGGTGATCCTCAACCTGCCCACCACGGTGGAGAACTGCATGCCCAACTACTTCGCCGACGAGATCGAGTACTTCATCTCCAAGCTGCCCAGCCGGGAGAGCGCCATCATCTCCCTGCACCCCCACAACGACCGGGGCGAGGGCGTGGCCACCGCCGAGCTGGGCCAGCTGGCCGGAGCGGAGCGGGTGGAGGCCACCCTGTTCGGCAACGGCGAGCGCACCGGCAACGTGGACA
>NZ_JAHZDL010000122.1:0-5767 GCF_019422385.1 Flavonifractor sp. | reverse complement strand
TCTTGAATGCCATTCAAGCGCTCTCCCAGCTGAGCTATACCCCCATATTCACTTGTGCATGCCGGACTGGCCGACCGAACGAATTGTATTTTAGCAGAGTGGGCAGGGTTTGTCAACTGTTTTTTTCTCTTTTTTATGGGGGCTGTTTCAGATGGGAAAATTTTCAGAAAAAGGGGATACCCACGGGGAAAGCTTCATGATATAATAAAGTATCGCATCGTGCTATGCAGACAGCATAGCGGTGAACAGGCGGCGGACAGACGCTGGCCAGACTGCGGAAGGAGGCAGAACGCCATGAAATGTCCCTATTGTGCCCATCTGGAGAGCAAGGTGGTGGATTCCCGGCCGTCGGACGAGGGGGCCAGCATCCGCCGCCGGCGGGAGTGCCTGGCCTGCCACAAGCGCTTTACCACCTATGAGACGATGGAGAGCCTGCCCCTGGTGGTCATCAAAAAGGACGGCAGCCGCCAGACCTTTGACAAGAGCAAGCTGCTCAACGGCATGCTGCGCGCCTGTGAGAAGCGCCCGGTGCCCTTCAGCCAGCTGGAGGGGATCGCCAATGAGATTGAGCAGGCCCTTCAGAACGAGATGGATCGGGAGGTGCCCTCCGCCAGGATCGGAGAGCTGGTGATGGATCGCCTGCGGGAGGTGGACGAGGTGGCCTATGTCCGCTTCGCCTCGGTCTACCGCCAGTTCAAGGACATCAGCACCTTCATGTCGGAGCTGAACAAGCTTTTGGCGGAGAAGTGAGCTCCGGCCGCAGGAATGCAGGCCCGTGGAACAGGATGCAGGGAGTCCGGAGAGGATCCGGACTCCCTGTTCTGCGCTCCGGCGGGCTTGCATGGGCCGCCCTTTTGGGGGTACAATAGAGGAAACAACGCGGCAGGGAGGCATTGGCGTGAATATCGCACTGGTAACCGGGGCGTCCTCCGGCCTGGGGGCGGCCTTCATCCGCCGCCTGGATCAGCAGGGCGGCCTGGACGAGATCTGGGGGGTGGCCCGCCGGGAGGGGCGGATGGAGGCCCTGGCGGCGGAGCTGCGCACCCCCATGCGCTCCATCGCCCTGGATCTGACCAAAATGGAGAGCGTGGAGGCCCTCCGCGCCCTGCTGGAGCGGGAGCGGCCGGACGTGCGGGTGCTCATCAACTCCGCCGGCTTCGGCAAGTTCGGCACCTACGCCGACATGACCCTCCAGGAGACGGCAGACATGGTGGATCTGAACTGTAAGACCGCCGTGGCCCTTACCGCCGCCGTCCTGCCCCATATGGGGAGAGGCGGGCGGGTGCTGGAGATCTGCTCCTCCGCCTCCTTCCAGCCCCTGCCCGGCTTCAACGTCTACGCCGCCACCAAGGCCTTCCTGCTCCGGTACAGCCGGGCCCTCCGGTGGGAGGCGGCCCCCCGGGGCATCCGGGTGACGGCGGTGTGCCCGGGGTGGATCCGCACCGAATTCATGGACGTGGCCCGGGACACCCAAAACGGACGCACGGTGCGCTGCTTTCCCTTTGCCCTCCGGCCGGAGACCGTGGCCCGGCGGGCCCTGCGGGACAGCCGCTGGATGGCGGTGACCACCTGCGGCCTGCCCGCCCTGGTGCAGCGGGTAGCCAGCAAGTTCCTCCCCCACTGCTTCATCATGGCCTGCTGGGAGGGGCTGCGGCGTCTGTAGGAGCCGAAACAGCGCGGCGGGGCGGCCCATGCGGGCCGCCCCGCCTGTTTTTGCGCTTCCTCGCCGAAAGGGGGAGGTTCTCCACACAAAATTCACAATTGTGTGTTAGGATGTGGGCACAGGAGTTGATGGCATGACACGGATTCTGATTGTGGAGGACGAGGCGGACATCCAGGAACTGCTGGATGCCTACCTCCGGGACGCGGGGTACGACACCGCCCTGGCCGGGGACGGCATTGAGGCGGCGGCGCTCTTTCAGCGGGAGCGCTTTGACCTGGTGCTGCTGGACGTGATGCTGCCCAAGCTGGACGGCTTTGGGGTGTGCGAGCTCATCCGCCGCCAGTCCCGGGTGCCCATCATCCTGCTCACCGCCCTGGACGGGGAGGCGGAGCAGCTGCGGGGCTTTGATCTGGAGATTGACGACTATGTGACCAAGCCCTTCTCCATGCCGGTGCTGCTGCGGAAGATCGGGGCGGTGCTCCGCCGCGTGTCGGGGTCGGCCGGCGGGGCCGAGCTGCTGCGCTACGGGGAGCTGACCCTGGATCTGGACGCCCTGGAGGTGCGCCTGGGCGGGGAGCCCCTGCCGGAGAAACTCACCCTGCGGGAGTTTGAGCTGCTGCGGGAGCTGCTGGCCCGCCCCGGCCGGGTGTTCACCCGGGATATGCTGCTGGCCAGGCTGTGGGGCTACGACTTCTACGGGGACGAGCGGGTGGTGGACAGCCACATCAAAAACCTCCGCAAAAAGCTGGGGGTGGACTGCATCGAGACGGTACGGGGGGTGGGCTATCGTGTTCCGAAAGAGCATCCGTGAGCATCTGGCGGCCCGGATTTTTCTGCTCACCTTTGTCCTGCTGCTGGGGGCGGGGGTGCTCACCTTCGCCTTCATCGCCTGGGCCGCCCCCATCACCTACACCGCCGTGGTCAGTGAGCGCCTCCAGACCCAGGTGGACGGGCTGGTCGCCCGGCTGGCCCAGACCAACCTGGCCGACGCCGGCCCCATTCTGGACGAGTTTATCCGGGACAGCGGGGCGTCGGTGTCCCTGGCCAGCCCCGACGGTGTATCGGCGGACACGGGCTCCCTCTACGTGTCCGTCACCACCGCCGTGGAGCAGTCCGATTCGGTGGCCGCCTATGAGAGCAGCGACTACCAGGTACAGCTGGATCGCGCAAAGGGAGTGGTGACCACCACCATGGCCGGGGCCCTGGCCGCCGACGTGACCTTTGCAGACCGGTCGGAGACCTACCAGCTGCTGGTCACCCCGCCGTTCCGCCTGGCCAACCAGGCGGTGGAGGCCCTGGGCCGGGTGGCCCCCTGGCTGGCCCTGGCCCTGCTGGCCTTCTCCCTGCTGTGCGGGGTGGGGTACTCCCGATATCTGGCAAAGCCCATCGTCCGCATCAGCGCCATCGCCGGGAAGATGGCGGAGCTGGACTTCCAGTGGAAGTGCGGCGAGAGCCGCCCCGACGAGATCGGCCGGCTGGGCCGCAGCCTGGACGAGATGTCCGGGCGCCTCTCCGCCGCCCTGGCGGAGCTGAAAACCGCCAACGCCGCCCTGCGGGACGACATGGAGCGGGCCCGAGCGGAGGAGCGCCGCCGGCTGGCCTTCTTCGCCGCCGCCTCCCACGAGCTGAAAACCCCGGTGACCATCCTGAAGGGCCAGCTGGGCGGCATGCTGGACGGGGTGGGAGTGTACCGGGATCGGGACAGATACCTGGCCCGCGCCCTCCGGACGGCGAACCGCATGGAGGCCCTGGTGGGGGAGATCCTCTCGGTCTCCCGCATGGAGTCGGGGGCGGAGGCGGAGAAGCGGGAGCGGCTGGAGCTGTCGGCCCTGGTATCCGCCCGGCTGGACGCCTACGCCGAGCTGCTGGAGCAGCGGGGCATGACCCTGGAGCTGCGCCTCACCCCCGGCGTATATGTGGAGGGGGACGCCGCCCTGCTGGGCCGGGCGGTGGACAACCTGCTCTCCAACGCCGTCCGCTACTCCCCGGAGGGGGCCGAGGTGCGCGTCACCGTCCGGGCGGAGGGGGGTGTCCCCGTTCTGGAGGTGGAAAACACCGGCGTCCACATCTCCGACGGCGCCCTGCCCCATCTCTTTGATGCCTTCTACCGGGAGGAGGGCTCCCGCAGCCGGAGCACCGGCGGCAGCGGCCTGGGCCTCTACCTGGTGCGCATGATTCTGGAGCGCCACGGCGCGTCCTGCGCCATCCAAAACACGGCGGAGGGGGTGCGGGCCGCGGTGCGGTTCGGCCCCGCTGACGGCACTGGAATTCCGGCCGGAGATGTGGTAGAATAAGCCAAAACACCTGACCTGGGAGGGCGCTTATGGCGAAGATCATTCTGGTTCACGGCTCCGGACACAGGGCGGCAAGCTGGGAGAAGACGGTTTCCTGTCTGGGCGGCCGTGCGGACATCCTTTGCCCTGAGCTCTCCGACATCCTCGGGGGGAAGGAGGCCAGCTACCCCAATCTCTGCGCCTCCTTTGCGGATTATTGCGCGCAGGTGGGAGAGCCCTTCCACCTTTGCGGCCTCTCACTGGGCGGGATCCTGGCCCTGCACTACACGCTGGAGCACCCGGAGCAGGTGAGGACGCTGGTGCTGATCGGCACGCCGCACAAGGTTCCCGGGGTGTCCTTTGCCCTCCAGAATGTGGTGTTCCGGTTCCTGCCCAAGTCCGTCTTCACGTCCATGGCCTTTGACAAGAGGAATACCTTTGCCCTGGGGAGCTCCATGAAAAACCTGGACTTCAGCGCCCGGGCGGGCGGCATCCGCTGCCCCGCCCTGATCCTCTGCGGGGAAAAGGATCGGGCGAATCTCCCATCCGCCCGGTTCCTGGCTCAGAACATCCCGGGCGCGGAGCTGCAGATCATCGGGCATACCGGCCATGTGGTCAATGAAGAAAATCCCCAGGCCCTGGCGGAGCTGCTGAAGGACTTCTACGCGCGGCATCCCTGACTGTCTGCGGCCGCGGCAACATAAAAACCTCGGGAGGTGGGCACATGAAGCGCGGCCTTGATTCCGCTCCGTGCGGGGCCTGACCGGGCCGGCCTGCATGGAGCAAGCGCCGTGATCCCCGCGGCCCTGCATGTTTGACAAACAGACAAATATGCAAAGGGGAAATCCACATGAATCCAACTTACCATATTGTTGAACGGAGCGCATGGAGCCGGGGCGCGCTTTTTCAGTACTACCTGGACAGCATGCGGGTGGTGATGAGCCTCACCGTGGACATGGACGTGACGCCGCTGGTGCGATACGTCAAGGGGCGCGGCCTGAAGTTCTACCCGGCCATGATCTGGGCGGTGTCCCGGGTGATCAACGCCCACGACGAGTTCAAGTACGGCTGGGATGCGGAGGGGAACCTGATCCGATGGGATTTTGTGTCGCCCAGCTATGCCCACTTCCACCGGGAGGATGAAAACTTCACCAAGCTGGTGACGGAGTATGCCGGGGAGCTGTCCGTCTTCCACGCCCGCTTCCTGCGGGATCGGGAGCGGTACCGGGAGCTCCGGGGCGTGGTTGGGCACCAGCCGCCCAACTTCTTCGACGTGTCCTGCCTGCCGTGGGTGCGCTACCGGCACTTTGACGTCCACGTCTTTGACCAGGGGACGTTCCTGGCCCCGGTGGTCACCTGGGGCCGGTATGAGGAGGAACAGGGGCGGCTGATCATGCCGCTGACCATGAACATCCACCACGCCGTGGCCGACGGCTTCCACCTGTCCCGGTTTTTCCGGGAGGTGCAGGAGCTGATGGACGGGCTGCGCTGAACAGACGGTCTCCATCACGCGCTCCATCGGCCAAGGAAAAGGCGGCGGGCCCTTCTGAGGCCCGCCGCCTTTTTCCGCCCGTCAGAACCGCATATTCTCCACACAAAACACAAAATTCCTCCCCGGTTTCTCCACACAGACCCGGTATCCTGTTCCCAGATCCCAAGAAGAAAGGATGCCGGAACATGCAAATTTCTCTGCAAGAGCTGACCATGACCTACCCCAGCGGCAAGAGGGCCCTCCAGGGCGTGAACCTGGAGCTGGACAGCCCCAGCCTGGTGGGCCTGCTGGGCCCCAACGGGGCGGGCAAGTCCACCCTGATGAAGCTGCTGGTGGCGG
>NZ_JAHZDL010000121.1:0-5784 GCF_019422385.1 Flavonifractor sp. | reverse complement strand
AGGTGTGCTTGGGCAGCTCCAGCCCGCAGGCGCGCAGCATCTCGGTGCGGTAGATCACCGAGTGCATCAGCAGGTACTGGGAGGGGCGGAAGCGGCCGATGTCGTTCCAGGTGAACACCCGGTTCTGGGGGAACACGTTGGTGTACCGCATGACCTTCTGGGTGTTGTCCTCCACGTGCTCGTACACGTAGTTGGCGATGAACAGATCCACCGGATTGTCCGAGGCGGCAAACTGCCGCAGCTTGTCCAGCACGGTCTGGAGGGCCCCCTCGTCCAGCCAGTCGTCGGAGTCCACCACCTTGTAATACAGGCCGCTGGCGTTGCGCAGGCCCTGGTTGACCCCCTCGCCGTGGCCGCCGTTCTCCTGGTGGACGGCCCGGACGATGTCCGGGTACTCCGCGGCGTAGCGGTCGCAGATGGCGGGGGTGTCGTCCTTGGTGGAGCCGTCGTCCACCAGGATGATCTCAATATCCTCCCCGCCGCTGAGCAGGGTCTGGACGCAGTGATCCATATAGGCGGCGGAGTTGTAGCAGGGAACGGCGAAGGTAATGAGCTTTGACATGGGCGGTTTCCTCATTTCAGTAAATCGTCACACAGCTCCAGCGCCCGGGCGGCGATGGCGTCCATGTTGTAGTATTTGTACTCCGCCAGCCGGCCCAGCAGGTGGAAGTCCGGATAGCGCTCCGCCTCCGCCGCGTACCGGGCATAGAGGGCGTTGTTCTCCGGGTTGATGATGGCGTAGTAGGGCACCTGGCCGGCCTCGCCGGTGTAGGAGCGGGAGTACTCCCTGGCGATGGTGGTGGCGCCGGGCAGCTCCTGGCCGGTGAGGTACTTGAACTCGGTGATGCGGGTGTAGTCCTGATCCACCGTGTAGTTCACCGTGCCGTGGCTCTGCCAGAAGTCCACCGGGTGGGTCTCAAACACGAAGTCCAGGGTGCGGTAGGGCAGCCGGCCGTACCGGCAGCCGAACAGCTCGTCCGCCGCGCCGGTGTAGATCACCGTGCCGGCAAAGGACGCCCCGTCCAGGTACACCCTGCCGTCCTCCAGGCGCATGCGGGCGGCGGCGTCGGTGTTCAGCTCCACGGTGATGTTGGGATGATCCAGCATGCGCTGGAACAGGGGGGTGTATCCCTCCAGGGGCATGCCCTGATGGACGTCCTGGAAATAGCGGCAGTCCTCGGACAGGAAGACCGGCACCCGGGCGGTGGTGTTGGGGTCGATCTCCTCCGGCGTCTGCCCCCACTGCTTCATGGTGTAGCGGACAAACACGTGGTCATAGACGTAGTCGGCCAGGGCGGCAATCTCCGGATCCGGATTCCGGCGCAGCTCCAGAATGGTGACCTTCTTCTCCCGGCCGTAGGCGGCGGTGAGCTTGTCCTCCAGCCGCCGGGCGTCCTCCGGGGGGAAGGCCTTCCGCAGGGACACCAGGTTGAAGGGCACCGGGTACTCCAGCCGCCCGTCCCCCTCCGGGATGTTGGCCACCACCTTGTGCTCATAGGGCCGCCAGGCGGTGAAGCGGGAGAGGTACTCGAACACCCGCCGGCTGTTGGTGTGGAAGATATGGGGGCCGTACTGGTGGATCAGCACGCCGCTCTCGTCGAAGCGGTCGTAGGTGTTGCCGCCCACATGGTTCCGGCGCTCCAGCACCAGCACCCGCCGGCCGCCCCGCTCGGCCAGCTCCCGGGCGGCCACGGCGCCCGCAGGCCCGGCGCCGATGACCAGGCAGTCGTATGGTTGATTCATGGGACAACGTCCTCTCTTCTCATAAGATACGCCCCCAGTTTACCACAGAGCGGAGAAAAAGGGGGCGAAAAAGGGATTAAGATATTCTTAAAATTCAGCGGTCGGAGGCGTAGAGCCCCTCCTTGGCCGAGGGGCCGCCCAGAAAGCACTCGGCATAGTGATCCATGGCCTTCCGGATGACGCCGATGGCGGCGGCGCGGTCGTTCACGTCGCCGGCCACGGTCTCCTTGCCCTCCAGGGACTTATAGACGGTGAAGAAGTGGGCCATCTCGTCAAAGATGTGGGCGGGCAGATCCATCAGGTCGTGGAAGGTGTTGTAGGTGGGGTCGGAGAAGGGGATGGCGATGATCTTCTCGTCGTTCTTGCCGCTGTCCAGCATGGAGATGTACCCGATGGGGTAGCAGCGCACCAGGGTCAGCGGGTCGATCTCCTCGGAGCAGAGCACCAGCACGTCCAGGGGGTCGCCGTCATCGCCGTAGGTGCGGGGGATGAAGCCGTAGTTGGCGGGGTAGTGAGTGGAGGTGTGGAGCACCCGATCCAGAATGATCAGGCCGGTCTCCTTGTCCAGCTCATACTTCTTCTTGCTGCCCTTGGGGATCTCGATGACAGCCACGAAGTCCTCGGGCTGGATGCGGTTGGGGCTGATGTCATGCCAGATATTGGACATAGTAACCTCTCCTTTGTCTTTGCAGTACGTTCTATGATAAAGTGGCCCGGCCTTGCTCCGGGCGCCGGGGCGGGAGATTTTGCAGATATTGCAGCTTTTATTATAGCTGTCCGGCGGGGAAAAAACAACATTTGTCTTGACAAATTAAACCTACAGATGTATGCTCTCCTTGTAAGGACATACATTTGTAGGAGATGAGGCGCATGAAAAAGCTGGTTCGTCTGCCCGAGGCGGAGCTGTCCGTCATGCGGGCGGTGTGGCGGCTCCCCGCCCCCGCCCCCACCGGGGCCATCCGCGCCCGGCTGGAGAAGGAGCGGCCCTGGAACCTGTCCGCCCTCCAGACCCTGCTGTCCCGGCTCACCGAGCGGGGGTTCCTCTCCGCCGGCAAGGAGGGGCGGCAGAACGTGTACACCCCCCTGGTGAGCGAGGGGGAGTACGTGGCCTTTGAGAACGCCCCCTTCCTGGAGGGGAAGGGCCTGCCCGGCCTGGTCACCGCCCTGTACGACAGCCAGTCCATCAGCCGGGAGGATCTGGCGGAGCTGCGGGCCTTCCTGGACGAGGCCATGGGGAAGGGGGGAGGCACATGACCGCCCGCTTTGCCGACGTGCTGGAGATCTCCCTCACCATGGCCGTGGTGCTGGCCGTGCTGCTGGGCCTGCGGCCTCTTTTGAAGGAAAAGCTGCGGGCCAAGGCCTTCTACTGGGTGTGGCTGCTGGCCGCCCTCCGCCTGTGCATCCCCTTCAACGTGAGCCTGCCCCAGGCCCCGGTGACGGTGGCGGCGGCGCCCCGGCAGGCCCTGGTGCGGGTGGACACCCACCGCACCAATCCCGGCGGCACGGAGTACCGGGTGATGACCCCGCTGGAGGCGGAGCAGGCCCAAAGCGCGGCGTACAGCGCCCCGCGGGAGCCGGATGCCCCGTCCGCCGCCGACCGGTACACCACCGTCCTCACGGCCGGGCAGCTGCTGGCCCTGTCCTGGCTAACCGGGGCGGGGGTGTTCCTGGCCTGGCATCTGGCAGTGTATGTCCGCTTCCGCCTGCGGGTGCGCCGCTGGGGTGCTCCGGCGGAGGACGCCGCCCTGCTGGCGCGGTTTGAGGAGGCGAAGGCGGAGCTGGGGGTGAACAACCTGGCCCTGCTGATCTGCCCGGCGGTGGGCGCGCCCCTGGTGACCGGCTTTGTCAACCCGGTGCTCCTCCTGCCGCGGGAGGCCGTCTCCGACGGGGTGCTCCGCCACGAGCTGATCCACACCCGCCGCCGGGATCTGTGGTACAAGCTGCTCCTGCTGCTCGCCCGGGCCCTCCACTGGTTCAACCCCCTGGTGCACGGGATGGCCCGGGCCGCCAACCGGGATCTGGAGCGATCCTGCGACGAGGCGGCGGTAGCGGGACAGGACGCCGCCTTCCGGGCGGCCTACGGGGCGGCCATGCTGGACGCGGTGGAGGAGGGCATCGAGGCCCGGGCCCCCCTGACCACCCACTTCAAAGGCGGCAGGGCGGCCATGAAGGAGCGGCTGCTATCCATCGCCTCGGGCGGGAAGCGGAAAAAGGGAGTGGCCCTGATCTGCGCCGCCGCCCTGGTGATCTCCGCCGGGGCCGCCGCCTGCTCTCTGAGACCGGCGGAGGAACCAGGCCAGCTCAACGGTATTTTTGACCAGGAGAATTACACACTCCAGGGTGTTGGGGAGTATGTGGCGGCCTCTCAAACAGACGGAAGCCTTGTGGTGGAGCTGTCGGACGCGGATGAGGGACAGCCCCCCGCCTGGGGGATGATCGTCAGCCCCACACCCCCGGATATAGGGGACTGGGAGGGCAGCACGGAGGACTTCTTCGCCACCCTGGTCACCACCTACGGTATGGAGATGGCCGATGACGATGGCAATCCTGTCCTCCCGGCGGAGGCGGTCAGCCTGACGGCGGCCCAGGTGCAATATATGGGGGAGGGGCCATGGGAGGAGAGACAGTGGCCCCTCTACACCTACGAGGTGCTGGTGGAGCGCTCCGACGGCCGGGAGGAGCTGCACACCTTCTATCTGATGAACCAGGCCTATCCGGACACCGGCATCTATGACCTGTGGTTTGACCTGTCCCAGGTGAGCCGGGAGGAGGCCGAGGGGGTGCGGGACACCCTGGTGCTGGGCCATGACCGCACCGAAAGCCCCGACGGCACCCGTCTGATCTCCATACAGCCGTCGGGAGCGGACTGCATGCTCTATGACATCAGCGGGGAGCACCCTGTGGCCCTGGGGCAGGTCAGCTGCACCGGCAGACTCCCCGGAGGCGCGCTCTCTGATCCGCTCTGGTCGCCCGATAACCAGCGGGTTGCAGCCACGGTGAGCAACGGATTCCGGACGTCTTTTGCCTTCCCGATCGGGCCCTTTTATCCGGAAATGGAACACCCGGACGGTGTGGCGGGCCTCACCTATGAGGCGCTGCGCCCGGAGTACAGACTGGCTTCCCTGGCCGACCCCTTCCCCCGGTGCATCCCCCTGGCCTGGTCGGAGGACAGCCTGTCCCTCCAGTATTCCTGGGCCTGGGTGGACACGGAGAACCAGCTCCACCAGGGCACCGCCTGGTACTGCTTTGACGAAGAGAACCACTTCACCGGCATCCGGGACGTGGTGGAGACCAGCACCACGCCCCTGTCGGAGCGGGGCCCCATCGGGGACGAGGCCTTCCCCGGCTATGACGGCGAGATAACCTGGAGCTGGGGCGGGGACTATCACATTGAGCTGGCCCCCGATGAGCAGGGGGTGCTCACCTTCTGGCTGGCGCGGGACGGGGAGGAGCCTGTCCCCTTCCGGCAGCTCCCGGCGGACTACGGCCCCGAGCTGCGCTACCCCTATTCCGGTCTTGTGGAGGCGCACGCCTTTACCGGCGTGCTGGGCCACGACGGCTTTGTGCTCACCTACGGCCTGGGGATACAGTCCATCCCTGTGGAGTACTACATTATCAACGAGGCTGGGGAGCCGGAGCTGCTGGCCGAATACAACGGGCAGGTGTGGGAGCTGGATGTGGACGGCGACGGAGACCGGGAGGTGCTGAACCTCCACTATGGGCTGGACAATCCGGCGGTTCTCTGCCGCTGGCGGAACGGCCGGATGGAGGCGGCGGATGTAAAGGCCGCCGCGTCTGCCCTGCTGGGCCGCCAGGTGGATACGGTGGAGCTGCTCCTGCCGGACGGGGCCGGCGTACCCGCCTTTCCCCTGGCGCTGAACTGCACCTGGTGGGGCGGAGAGGAGGCCGTCCCCGTGGAGGTACCCCTGGACGCGCTGGACTTCCAGCCGGTTTGAAAAAGGCGGGGCGGAGGAATTTCCTCCGCCCCGCCGGAGACTGTCGATAAACCCTCCAGCCAAAGGATTCGGAGGGAAGGATAGT
>NZ_JAHZDL010000120.1:1991-6106 GCF_019422385.1 Flavonifractor sp. | reverse complement strand
TCCACCGCCAGGGGGAGATTTTGCCCTGGCGGTGGACCGAGGATAGGTTCATGATGAACCAACCAGAAGATCCCACTCTACTAAGGAGAGACTAAGACAGAAGAGAATTGAGCGAGGAATAGAAATTACATCCAATGCCCTCGCAACTTTTGCGATGTATGACAAAGTATGCTCAACGAACTCATCAACCGCATCGGCAAGGAGAAAATCATCACAATCTACTACAAGTTTGTGGGCGCGTTACAGTAATCTTCTCTTTACTAATTTGAGTGTTCATCATCTGTTGTGAATCGGCAGGGTGATCCCCACCTGAAAGACATCCTCTCCGGGGTAGAGATCCATCGTCCCGCCGTGGCGCTCCACCGTCTCCCGCACCGAGCTCAGGCCGATGCCACAGCGGACACCTCCTTCCTTGCGGGAGAGGATATGTCCCTCCGACCGGTCAAACCGGCCGTCGTAGGTGTTCTCCACCAGAAGGAACAGGGTCCCCTCCGTGGCCCGGCTTGTGAGGGACAGCCGCCGCTCCCCCCGGCTCTGGCGCTGGCAGGCCTCCAGGGCGTTTTCCAGCAGGTTGCCCAGAACAGTACACCACTCCACGTCCCCCAGAGGGACCCCCGCCGGAATGGTCAGAGCCAGGTCCGCCCGGATCTCCTGCCGCTGGGTGGCGGCGCTATAATATTGTAGCAGGGCGTCCACCGGCGCCCGGTTGCAGAAACTGCCGGGGGACACCCCGGGCCGCCGTGCCAAAACGGAAGGGAAATCCTCCAGATAGCGCAGCAGCTCCCGGCGGTGTTCCTCGGTCTCCGGACGGCTCTCAATCTGTCCCGCCAGCTCCGTGATGGTACGCAGGTGCTGACGGAAGTCGTGGATGAGCCGTCGGTTTTCGTCGGAGCGCTGGGCGAGCTGGTCGGCGTACTCCACCTGCATGGCCAGTTGCCGCTCCATCTGCCGGTACTCCGCCGCGAAGGCCAGATTGAAGCGGTAGGCGCTGACGATGTCCCGCCAGAGGACATACCCAATGGTCAGCGTCATGGCAAAGCTGCCCCACTCACCGAACCAGCCGGTGACCACCGGCTCAAAGGCCGGCAGCAGTCGGTCCCAGAGAAGAAGCGTTGCATAGAAGGCGGCGGCGAAAAACAGCGGCGCGGCCTGGGGGACCTGCTGCCGGACCGCCCGGAGGGCCGCTCCCAACAGATAGACCGCGGAACCAATCTTGAAGCAGAAAATCAGCAGGGAGAATACTTTCATCACCGGGATCGTCAGGTATGGAGACAGCAGTCCGTAGCAGAGGGCTGCCAGGCAAAACAGCCAGCCCACGATTTCCACCGTCAGGGCAACTGGGCGTCGGGTCTGACAGAGCCGGTTTTGCAGCGTTACCACCAGCACCACCATGGCATAACCCACGGAGATCTCCAAGGCATACCAGGGCCGGGGTGGCAGGGCGGCGGCGCTGTGCAGAATGGGGTAGGCAGTGAACAGCGATCCTGCCAGGCACAAAAGGGCGAAAAGCAGGGCGTTTTTGTGGCGCATCCGCACACCGAAATAGGCGGCCAGCGCCGCCCCCAATACCCCGCACAGCGTTACGCATACCGCCAGTCCCAGCCGCAGCCCCCGGCTGAGGTTGACTGCCAGGGGCGTGCCCAGGGCCGGGGGATAGACCAGCCCGCTGTAAAAATGGGAGTCATCCCGCACCGCCAGCAGGATGGTGGTGAGACCGCTTCCTGTAAAGGTGACCATGCGGTTCTGGGTGCGGGGCTGGTAGTGCTTCAAGTCCGGTTCCCCCACCTGCAATTCCAGATTTCCGTTGAGATAGAGCCGATAGGCGGAGTAGATCTCCGGCAGCTCCAGGCCGTATTGGGCGGGGGTCTCCGGCAAATCCAGGGTCAGCGCATAGGTCCCGCATCCATGGGGCGTCACCCCGTCCGGCTGGTCAAAGCGGGTGCGTTCCCCGATGGAGGTATAGATCATGTAGTGCTCCGTGCCGTGTGCCGTCCACTCCTCCGGGGTGAGAAGTACGCCGGGGTAGAAGGCCCAGCCGTGGATGAGAAAGTGGAGGTCGGTCTGCCCCAGTTCCTCATCCGTCAGGGTCAGCAGGCCATCCATAGGCTGGGCGCCGGGGCGGGTATATTTGTTGTCCCAGACATACAGGCTCAGGCACAGGGCGGAGCCCAGCACCACGGCCAGCAGCAGGGCCAGCAGCTGACGGTAGACAGGTTTCATCGCCGCCACCTCCTCCAGAGAAGGACTCCAAGGCCAACCAGCACCGCCCCGCCCGGGAGAACCAGAGCGGCGGCGGGGGCTGCCTCCCGTTTAGGCATAGACGGCTCTGACAGTTCTTCAGGTTCCTGAGATGCAGAAGTCTGCTCCGGGAGTTCGGGCTCCGGGCTGTCCGAAGGGGCGGCAGGCTCCCTGGCGGTCTGCTCCGACGAGTCAGACGGCTGTGCGGACACGGCACAGGACTTCGTCTGCGCGGGAACGGCGGCCCCTGCTTCTTCCTCTGCTGTGACTGGTTCCTCCGACTGGGCGGCGGGGAGTGCATCCGGCACGGGTTCCGTCTCCGACTGCTCGGTCAGCATCTCTGACAGGGTGTACCGGCCCGTATGCCGGATAGGAAAGACCGCGATGCCCCGCTCGGCATCCAGTGTTCCGGCAGCGGCCGTACCATCTTCCCCCGTCAGCACGAGGACAGCTCCATCCTGTTCCAGCGTGACCGGCAGCATCACCTCACAGTCCGGAAAATCGGATATTCCCCGCCCGTCCACCTCCACAGTGAGGGAAAAGCCGTCCTCCGTGGGAAACAACTCAATGTAAAAGACGCTGTCAGCATGGAGGGAAAGAGCGTCTAAGGCGGCGTCAGACAGGGTGAGGGTCACCCCCTGCTTGGAAAAGCGCACCGGCCCCACCTGGGCCATGGTCAGCACCCGGGCCCCGGACAGCAGGCTTTCGGTCTCCGTCACCCGCTCCTGAAAGGGCTCCGGTTTTGAAACCTCCGGATCTTCCTCTGGTGTCTCCGGGCGGCGGGGCAGGTCATCCTCCTCCGGCTCCCATGGCTCCGGGGCGGCGTCGGTCCGGTCATCCCCAGTGTCAGCGGGAGGCTGGACGATGTCCTGGGGCGGATTTCCGCCGGTGTCCCCGCCGTCCCGGTCCCCGTCGTGGTAGCCCTCCAGCACGATCTCGTCGGCGTAGAGAAAGGATAAGATTCCCGTCTGTCCGCCATCGTAGTCGGCCTGGATGCGGTAATGGCACCCCGTATTCAGAAGATCGGTGAACAGGGACAGCTGGGTTTCATCCCAGCAGGCTCCGTCCGTAATCTCCTCCCACGGCCCGCCATCCTCCGACAGCCATACGCGCACAGCAGCCAGATCACCGGGTGGGGCCACCCAGGGAAAGACCAGTGCCCCCCGTGCGGCCAGAAGGCAGTTGAGTTCCGGCCTGCCCTGCTGCTGGACGGAGACAGGAACGGTGATCTGGGGCAGAACAAGCCCATCCCCAAAGACCGTGTTTTCCGGCAGGAGCACCGTGCCCACCGCCAGATAGACCCCCACGGTCTGGAATTCCACGCCGGAGAAGTCCCACTCGATGGCGGCGGTCACGGTTTTCCCACTCTCCGTTTCGCATTGGAGGGTATAGGGGGAGAAGCAAAATTTCTCCTCCAGAACCTCCAAAGCACTGCCCAGGGGCAGGGCAAATGCGTCGGTATAGGGGTACCAGGATTCCACTGCGGTGATGACCTCCGGGGACTGATCCTCCACCGTGACCGGGATGTACAGTGCCCCCGGCACACCCTCGGCGAGGACGTAGCCCTCGGGCAGCTCGATCCGTCCCACCGCCTGATAAGTCCCGGTCTTGGTTTGGTCGATGTCGCCAAAATCCCAGGCCACGCCCAGGGGTTCCTGCCGGCTCTCCTCCCCCGCCGTTACAAGGGCGGTCACCGATTGTTGTTGAACCGCCAGCCTGTATAGCGGCTCCAGATCGTCGTCGCTGTTGCCCGTCTGCCGCACCGGGAGGGTAACGGCGGGCAGAGCGGGCAGACCGTCTCCAGCAAAGCCGGTCACGACGGCGGAGATCATGGGCGCAGGCTGCGGGGGTTCCTCCGGTTCCGGCGCAGGCAGGCC
>NZ_JAHZDL010000120.1:0-1891 GCF_019422385.1 Flavonifractor sp. | reverse complement strand
GGCAGGCCGCTTTCTTCTGTGGCCGCAGGCGGCGGGGTCTCAGGTTCTGCGGCATAGGCAGGCCAAGCGCCGCCCAGGGTCAGGAGCAGCACCAACAGCAGAGCACCCCCTCTGTTTCTTTTCTTCATTACGGTTCCCTCATTCTTCCAAACATATAGGCCCGGTATTGGGCCAGGATCTCCCGCCTGCGCCGGGGGGCGATGGGCAGGATGCTCCCGTCGTCCAGACGCAGTTCGTCCCCCGTCTGGGCGGCGATGTGGTCCATGTTCACCAACACTCCCTTGAAACACAGGAGAAACCGCCGGTCCCGCTCCAGCGGGGCGGCCGCGGCGGAAAAGCTGCGGCCCAGGGGCAGGTCTCCCCGGGTGGTGTGAAGCACCACGCTGCGCTGCTGTACCTCCAGATACCGGATCTGGCGGGTGTCCACCTCCAGCGTCCGCCCCTCCACCGTGACGGCAAGGGTGGGTACCTGGAGGGCCCGCCCCAGGCGGCAGTTGGCCATGGCCTGGGCAAAGTCCTCGTCCTTCACCGGCTTGATGAGGTAGTGGGCGCTGTTGAGGGAGAAGCCCTGGCGCATAAAGTCCTCGCTGGTGGTAAGAAAGACCAGCTTGCAGTCCATGTCCCTGGCCCGGAGGGTTTGGGCGGCCTCAATGCCGGTGATGCCGTCCATGTAAATGTCCATAAACACCAGATTGAACCGCTGGCCCTGCTCCAGAGCCGCAGAGAACGCTTCTCCGCTGGCAAAGGCGGTCAACTCGTATTCCAACCGTTCCCGGGCCATATAGTCCGCCAGCTTCTCCGCCAGCCACGCCCGGTCCCGCTCCAGATCATCCACCACGGCAATGCGGTATGGCGTCATATTGATCCCTCCCGTCCGTATAAAATCCCAGTTTCAGTATACCATAAATCCACCGGCCCGGACGTGTATTTCGCGCCAAAAAAATGCACTTCGTGCCAATGACCTTGCGCTTCCCTTGACAACCTGATACCGTATAGATGACACCAGACTGTGAAAGCCTGGTGTTTTTTATTTTCAAAATTAGTGGAAGGAGGTGCGCCCGGATGAAGCTGGCCATCTGTGCCCCGTTTATGGAGTCCGATCTGTGGCAGGAACGGCTGCGGCGGGCTGCGCCCCGGGCGGCGCTGGAGTTTGACGAGTTCTACCGCCCGGAGGAGATCCGCTCCGTCCCCGGCTTCCGGTATGATGCCGGGGTGGTGGCTATGAAGGGGGCGCGGGGGCTGGAACTGGCCACGGCCCTGCGGGAGCAGTCCGACGACCTGCCCCTGCTGTGGCTCAGCGACGACGAGAAATTCGGCCTGGCGGCCTTTGACTTAGGGGCGGCCATGCTGCTTCCTCTGAACTGTACCGATCAGGAACTGGCCGATGGCCTGCGCCGGTGCGGAGTAAAAGAACGATGGGAGGCGATGGGATGATCGCGCTGATCTGTGACAGCTGGGAAAACTTCTGGAGGGAGGTGCTGTCCCCATGGGGAGAGATAAAAACCTTTTCCGACGGGGTGACGCTGGCATACTACCTGCAGCATGGCGGTCCCTGCGACCTGGCAGTGGTGGCGGTTGACGGGGCGGACGGCATGAACTACTGCGACTACGCCCGGCATATACGCCCCGGAGTCCGGGTGCTGTGGGTGACCCAGGATGCGGATTTTGCCCCCCGCAGTCAGCGCATGGGGGCGGACGGCTTCCTGGTCAAGCCCCTGCCCCGGGGCGAGCCGGAAAATACCCTGCACCGCATCCTGGGCCCGCCCGGCAGCGCCGGGTGACCACACGCAAAACCCATTGGCAAGGGGGAACCCCCTTGCCCCCGGAGGGGACCCTCCGGGGGCTGATCCCTCTTGTGCCACATTTTTATATGGAGGCGATCTGATGAAGC
>NZ_JAHZDL010000012.1:0-41053 GCF_019422385.1 Flavonifractor sp. | reverse complement strand
TTCCGGGACAACTCCACCCGCACCCGCTTCTCCTTCGCCTCCGCCTGCAACCTGCTGGGCCTGGAGGTGCAGGATCTGGACGAGGGCAAGAGCCAGATCGCCCACGGCGAGACCGTCCGTGAGACCGCCAACATGATCTCCTTCATGGCCGACGTCATCGGCATCCGGGACGACATGTACATCGGCAAGGGCAACACCTACATGCACGAGGTGGTGGACGCCGTCACCGCCGGCCACAAGGACGGCGTGCTGGAGCAGAAGCCCACCCTGGTCAACCTCCAGTGCGACATCGACCACCCCACCCAGTGCATGGCCGACATGCTCCACATCATCCACCACTTCGGCGGCGTGGAGAACCTGAAGGGCAAGAAGGTGGCCATGACCTGGGCCTACTCCCCCAGCTACGGCAAGCCCCTCTCCGTGCCCCAGGGCGTCATCGGCCTGATGAGCCGCTTCGGCATGGACGTGGTGCTGGCCCATCCCGAGGGCTACGAGGTCATGCCCGAGGTGGAGGCCGTGGCCGCCGCCAACGCCGCCAAGACCGGCGGCACCTTCACCAAGACCCACTCCATGGCCGAGGCCTTTAAGGATGCCGACATCGTGTATCCCAAGAGCTGGGCCCCCTTCGCCGCCATGGAGAAGCGCACCGACCTGTACGCCAAGGGCGACAGCGAGGGCATCAAGGCTCTGGAGAAGGAGCTGCTGGCCCAGAACGCCCAGCACAAGGACTGGTGCTGCACCGAGGAGCTGATGAAGACCACCAAGGACGGCAAGGCCCTGTACCTGCACTGCCTGCCCGCCGACATCAACGGCGTCTCCTGCGTGGACGGCGAGGTGGAGGCCAGCGTGTTCGACCGCTACCGCGACCCCCTGTACAAGGAGGCCTCCTTCAAGCCCTACATCATCGCCGCCATGATCTTCCTGGCCAAGGTGAAGGATCCCCAGGCCACCCTGAAGGCCCTGGAGGACCGCGGCGCTCCCCGCTGGTTCCAGAAGTAAGACTTCCACATAACCCTCCCTTTCATCCTGGCCCGCCCGCAAATACGGACACTCTGGTATTCTGCGGGCGGGCCCCTGCTTTTTCTGACTAAACAGGAGGTAATCTTTTTACATGGGTAAACGAATTGTCATCGCCCTCGGCGGCAACGCCCTGGGCAACAATCTGCCGGAGCAGATGATCGCCGTCAAGCAGACGGCCAGGGCCATTGTGGACCTGATTCAGGAGGGCCACCAGGTGATCATCGCCCACGGCAACGGCCCCCAGGTGGGCATGATCCAGAAGGCCATGGCGGAGCTGACCCGCTCGGACCCCGACAAGTACATCCCCTGTCCCCTGTCCGTGTGCGTGGCCATGAGCCAGGGCTACATCGGCTACGACCTGCAGAACGCCCTGCGGGAGGAGCTGCTGGACCGGGGCATCTCCAAGGGTGTGGCCACGGTGCTCACCCAGGTGGAGGTGGACCCCGCCGACCCGGCCTTCGCCCACCCCACCAAGCCCATCGGCGCCTTCATGACCCGCGAGGAGGCGGACAAGATGGTGGCCGAGCGGGGCTACGACGTGATCGAGGACGCCGGCCGGGGCTGGCGCCGGGTGGTGGCCTCCCCCCAGCCGGTGTCCATCATCGAGATCGAGTCCATCCGGGATATGGTGAACGCCGGCCTGGTGGTGGTGGCCTGCGGCGGCGGCGGCATCCCGGTGTACAAGACCGAGGGCCACCACCTGAAGGGCGCGGCGGCGGTGATCGACAAGGATTTCGCCTCCTGCGTCCTGGCCCAGCAGGTGGAGGCCGACACGTTGATCATCCTCACCGCCGTGGAGAAGGTGGCGGTCAACTTCGGCAGGCCCGACCAGAAGTGGCTGGACGAGCTCACTCCCGAGCTGGCCCGGCAGTACATCGCCGAGGGCCAGTTCGCCCCCGGCTCCATGCTCCCCAAGGTGGAGGCCGCGGTGAAGTTTGCCGAGAGCGCCCCCGGCCGCTCTGCCCTCATCACCCTGCTGGAGAAGGCCAAAGACGGCATCCACGGCCGCACCGGCACCGCCATCCACTGCTGAACCGTAGACAAAAGACGGATTTCCCGTATTGGGAAATCCGTCTTTTTTACCGCAGATACAGGAAGGAATAGTAGAGAGGAATGGTGAGGAACAGCATCCATCCCGGGTGCCAGTTGTCCAGCAGAAAGCCGGTGAGCAGGTAGACCATGGTGACGATGAGGGCGTAGACCTCCTGCAGCCCCAGGGCGCTGGTCAGATTGGGCAGGGCCACCATCAGCACCAGGGTGAGCAGCCACAGCAGCCGCTCCTTCCACTTTTTCCATTCCTTTTTCCGGGCCTTCCGCTCCGCCTTCTCGGCGGCGTCCCAGGCGGAGGCGGCGGCAAAGACCTCCTCCGCCTCTGTGTCCCTGTCCGGGGCCGTTTCTGCCTCCGGTTCCGGCTCCGGCGCGGCCTGGGCCGCCGCGCCCCCGGCGGGCGTGTGGAGCAGCAGGCCGTCCAGGGAGATGCCGTAGAGCCGGGCCAGGGCGATCAGGTTGTCGGTGTCCAGGGAGGACTCCGCCCGCTCCCACTTGGAGATGGCCTGCCGGCTCACCCCCAGCCTGCCGGCCAGCTCCTCCTGGGAATAGCCGTGGGCGCGGCGCAGCTCCACCAGCCGGTTGGCGATCTCGATGTTCATGGACAGGCCTCCTCTCTTCGGATGCTATCTTATCAGTTTCCCCGCCGGACGGCCACCTATTCTGGCTTTCACGGCCGCAACTATCGGTTGCGGGCCTCCGTCAGCAGCGCCTCCACCGCCCCGGCGGCGGTGTCAATCTCCGCGAAGGTGGTGAAGGGCCCCACGGAGAAGCGCACCGCCCCCTGGGGGAAGGTGCCCAGCGTCCTGTGGGCCAGGGGGGCGCAGTGGAGCCCCACCCGGGTGAGCACGCCGTACTCCCGCTCCAGCCGGAAGGCCATCTCCCCGTTGTCGGCGCGGAGGAAGTCCACCGAGACCACCCCCGCCCGGTTGAAGCAGTCGTCGGTGCCCAGCACCCGCAGGCCGTCCTCCTCCAGCTCCTTCATCCGGTACCACAGGTGGCGGGAGAGCTTCCGCTCCCGCTCCCGCAGCGCCTCGCCCTGCTCCGCCAGGTAGTCCAGGGCGGCCCCCAGGCCGAAGATGCCGGGCAGGTTCAGGGTGCCCGGCTCCAGCCGGTCGGGCAGGAAGGGGGGCATGGACAGGGACTCCGACAAACTCCCCGTGCCGCCGGACACCAGGGGCTCCAGCTCCGCGGCCAGGGCGTCCGTCACCACCAGGCCGCCGATGCCCTGGGGGCCCAGCAGGCCCTTGTGGCCGGGGAAGGCCAGGCCGTCGATGCCCATGGCCGCCATGTCCACCGGCACGGCGCCCAGGGTCTGGGCTCCATCCACCAGGAAGAAGATCCCCCGCTCCCGGCACAGGGCGCCCACCTGTCCGATGGGAAACAGGGTGCCCGACACGTTGGAGGCGTGGGTGAGCACCACCGCCCGTACATCCTCCGTCAGGCGCTCCGCCAGGCCGTCCGGCAGCAGCTCTCCCCGGTCTGTACAGGGCAGATACTCCACCGACACCCCCTTGCTCTTCAGCTGTTCCAGGGGCCGCAGGACGGCGTTGTGCTCCATGGGGGAGGTGAGCACCTTGTCGCCGGGCCGCAGCAGGCCGTGGAGCAGGAAGTTGAGGCCATAGGTGGCCCCCGGCGTGAAGCACACGTTCCGGGGATCCGGGCCGTTCACCAGGGCGCACAGCTTCTCCCGCACCGCCAGCACCCCGCCGGCGGCGTCCCAGGCCCGCTGATAGCCCCCCCGGCCGATGTTGCAGCCCACATGCTCCAGGTAGTCCGCCATGGCCGTCCCCACGCCGGGGGCCTTGGGGAGAGAGGTGGCCGCATTGTCCAGGTAGATGGTCTTGTCCATAGGCGCTCGCCCTCCATGCCGCAGGGGCGGACGGAAGATCCCGCCCGCCCCTGCGTGTCCGTTTTGATTCAGATGCGCGTCTCCAGGGCCAGCCGGAACTGGTAGTCCGACCGGCTCATCCGGGGCAGGGCCCGCTCCAGCATGGACGCAGCTGCGGTGCTGTCGTCCAGCAGCACCCGGGCGGTGCTGCGCCGCCCCTCCAGGTTCTGGAGCAGGGCGGTGGCCTGGGTGCTGGCGCTGCGCCCGTCGTCCCGGGCGTCCACATTGGCCGTCCAGCACACCCAGCCCTCCGCCTCCAGGGCGTCGGCCACGCCGGCGGCGGCGTCCTCCAGATAGACGGTGTGGGGCCGCAGGTGGGCCAGCTCCTCCAGCAGGGCGGTACCCTCCTCCAGCTCCGCCCGGGCCGTCTCCAGGGAGGCGCCGGACACCGACAGGCCCACGGCGTGGCCGGTGCCCACCAGCCGCCGCAGCTGATCGGCGGAATCGGCCAGGGCCGACCCCCGGAAGAGGAACAGGGCCCGAGCATCCCGGTCACCCAGGCTGTCCAGGATGCTCTCCAGCCCTCCAGCGCCGGTGCACTGAACCACCAGATAGACCGGCAGGCCCTCCTGTTCCGCCTCCTCTCCGGTGGTGTCCGTTGGGGTCTGCTGGGGCTCGGTGGTCTCTTGGCTGTCCCCCTCCAGCTGCCGCAGGTACTCGTAATAGCGGGTGCGCATGGCGTCGCCGCTGGCGGTGGAGACAAAGTCCTGGGTGCTCAGCCACTCCTGCCCGTTGGTGATGCGGATCAGGGTGCCGTACTGGGTGGGGGTATAGGTGTAGTTCAGGCCGAAGAAGGAGCACACACCCGCCAGGGGGAGGAACACCCGGCCGTTGCGCTGCACCGCCCGCATGTCCAGGGAGGTACCGTTGAGCTGATCCACACAGGTGCCGGCGTTGAGATCGAACACCAGGGTGCCCCGCAGGCTGTAGAGGGTGAAGGTGTAAGTGCTCTCGGTGTGCTCCTGCCCGTAGGACACCCCCAGGTTGACCCCGGTGACCGTCCGGTCGAAGGCCAGATAGGGCACATAGAGCACCCCGCCCACCCAGGCGGGCATGGCGTCCAGGGGGAGCGTGAGCATCCGGTCGTTCTCCGCCATCAGATAGATGGTGGGCGTGTCCGCCCTGGCCGCGGGCAGCACAAGGGCGCACAGCAGCGCCAGCGCGCACACCGCGGACAGGATCTGTTTTCCTCTGCGGGCCATGACCCCACCTCCCCTGTTTGGATGGGACAATTATAGCATGGATCAGGCGGCGGGTAAAGGGTGCCTTGCGCCGGCGGCCCCGGCGTGGTATCATGGGGTGGATTCCCTTTCATCAAATTTTAAGGAAACCTAAATTCCATTCCCAGCCCCATGGGGATATAATACATCCAGAAAAGCCGGAGAGGATGGTGGAGCACATGGCGGTAACCCTGGAGCAGGTGGAGGCCCTGCGGGCGCGGGCGGAGGTGTCCTATGAGGAGGCCCGGGCCGCCCTGGAGGACAGCGGCGGCGATCTGCTGGACGCGCTGATCGCCCTGGAGCGGGCAGGTAAGCTCCGCCCCGACGGCGCCCGGGGCGCCTTTTTCACCACCCGGCCCGGCGGAGAGGATGCCCCGCCCCCGCCGCCCGCCGGCGGGCCCGCTCCGTCCCAGGTGCCGGCCGGGGAGCGCCCCCGCTTCTTCGGCCTGGCCCTGACGGTGGGCGGAAGGCGGCGGCAGCGGGGACGCCAGGAGGGCTCCGGATTCGGGACAAAGTTAAAGGAGCTGCTGCTGGCGGCGGCGGATCTGCTGCGCCACTGCACGGTGAACCAGTTCGAGGTGTGGCGCGGCGGGGAGCGGATGACCTCCCTGCCGGTGCTGATCCTGATCCTGCTGGTGGTGCTGGCCTACTGGATCTCCCTGCCCTTGCTGGTCATCGGCCTGCTGTTCGGGTGCCGGTACCGGTTTTCCGGCCCGGATCTGGACAGGAACAAGGTGGGCGAGGTGGCAAACCAGGTGTCCGACTCTGTGCGGGACGCGGTGGGCCAGGTGCGGGAGCAGTTCAAAAAGGAGTTTAGCAGATCCCGGCACAGAAAAGGCAAGTAAGCAAGTGAGGAGAGAGGCACATGGCGGAACGGATTCTGCTGGTGGAGGACGAGGAAAAGCTGGCCCGGATGGTGGAGCTGGAGCTCCAGTACGAGGGCTATGAGGTGGAGAAGGCCTTTGACGGCCGCACGGGGCTGGAGCTGGCCCTGTCGGGGAAATTCGACCTGGTGCTGCTGGACATCATGCTGCCCGCCCTGTCGGGCATGGAGGTGCTCCGCCGCCTGCGGAAGGAGAGCCAGATGCCCGTGATCATGCTCACCGCCCGGGACACGGTGGTGGACAAGGTGTCCGGCCTGGACATGGGGGCAGACGACTACATCACCAAGCCCTTCGCCATCGAGGAGCTGCTGGCCCGCATCCGGGCGGCCCTGCGCAAGCGTCCCGCCCAGGCGGCGGAGCCGCCCCGCAGCCTGCTCACCGCCGGGCCCCTGTCCATGGACACCGACCGGCACGAGGTCACCGTGGACGGCGAGAACGTGGAGCTCACCCGGCGGGAGTTCGATCTGCTGCGCTACCTGCTGGAGAACAAGGAGAAGGTCATCACCCGGGAGTCCCTGCTGGATCACGTGTGGGGCTTCGACTTCGTGGGGGAGACCAACGCCGTGGACGTGTATATCCGCTTCCTGCGCTCCAAGATCGACGAGCACTTCGGCATCAAGCTGATCCACACCGTCCGCGGCGTGGGGTACGTGATCCGGGAGGAATAAAACCCGTCAAAAAAGTGGCCAAGGCCACTTTTTTGAGAAGGCCTCAGCCCGCCGCGCGCAGGGTTTGCCCGCTGTACGCGGACAAACCCCACACTTGCGGGCTGAGATGTGTTTTTAGCCACGCGCATGTCGCGGCTGAAAACAGATTTTCATCCTGTTCGCGCCTTCAGGCGCGAACTCTGCGAGGCTCCTGACCATCTGTGGACGGAGACATTCCGCCCGGGGGAGGTATTTGTTATGACCGCATCCGCCATTGTGTATACCAGCGCCACCGGCTTCACCGCCCGGTACGCCCAGCTGCTCTCCCGGAAGACCGGACTGCCCTGCCTGGCTCTGGAGCGGGCGAAGGAGCTGCCCGGGGACACCCCCGTCCTCTACCTGGGCTGGCTGTGCGCCGGAGGGATCAAGGGGCTGAAGAAGGCCCGGAAGCGCCTGGCGGTGCGGGCCGTCTGCGCCGTGGGCATGGCCCCGGCCTCTTCGGAAGTGGTGAACAAGCTGGCCGGACAGAATCACTTGGAGGGGCTCCCCTTCTTCTACCTGCGGGGCGGCTACGCCCCGGAGAAGCTGCCCGGCCCCTACAAGCTGATGATGGCCCCCATGACAAAGGCGGTCACCGGACACCCGCCCAAGGACGAGAATGAGGCCGCCATGCAGGAGGCCTTCCGGCACGGGGACGACTGGGTGGACGAGGGCGCGCTGGCGCCGGTGCTGGCCTGGCTGGAGGGATCGTAATGGCAAAAAAGCAAGCGGAGCGGAGGCCGCCCGGACGCATCAAGTCCTCCATTGTGGCCCGGCTCAACACCCGGCTGTTCTTCCGGCTGCTGGGCATCTACTTCACCATGGATCTGCTGCTCACCCTCCTGTTCTGCGGCGGTCTGTTCATGTGGGCGGAGGGCCAGGCGGCCCAGATCAGCGCCCTGGTGGAGGAGCGGGGCGTGCCCACGGCGGAGGCCACCGAGTGGATGGGCGCGGGCAACTACACCGTGGTGGCCGGCGCGCCGAAGGAGCTGGAGACCGGCTGGCTGGTCACCGACGAGACCTCCGTGGTGACGGATATGCCGACAGACACCAGTGCCCCGGCGGAGAGCACCGCCAGCACTGTGGTGATCACCGGGGGCACGGCGGGACAGGCGGCCGAGGCCGGCAGCGCCCTGGCGCCCCTGGGCTTCCGCCTGCCCGGCTGGCTCCCCTCCCCGGCGGAGACCGAGGGCGGCGTGCGCTGGTTCAACCCGGGCACAGTGGATCTGCTCTTCCTGGTGACCTTCTCCACCGGGGACACCACCAGCTACACCCTCTATCTGCCCCACAACGGCGACCCCTACACCATCCAGATCGACCTGAGCAGCCCGGCGGCCATCTTCGTGTTCGCCGCCCGGGTGCTGCTCATCTGCCAGCTGGCAAGCCTGATCACCAATCTGTTCAAGAACGCCGGCTCCATCAAGAAGGTGCTCCGCCCCATTCAGGAGCTGGCCGCCACCGCGGCCAAGCTCAACCAGGCCGAGCGCATGTCGCCGGAGGAGCTGCGGGCCCTGGCGGGCAAGCTGGATGAGATCAATGCCACCCATCTGGATCAGCGGGTGTCGGTCTCCGGCACCCAGCGGGAGCTGCAGACCCTGGCCCAGGCCATCAACGCCATGCTGGACCGCATCGACGAGGCCTACCGCTCCCAGATGCGCTTTGTCTCCGACGCCAGCCATGAGCTACGCACCCCCATTGCGGTGATCCAGGGGTACGCCAACCTGCTCAACCGCTGGGGCAAGGACGACCCCGCCACCCGGCAGGAGGCCATCGACGCCATCCGGGCCGAGGCCGACTCCATGAAGGAGCTGGTGGAGCAGCTGCTGTTCCTGGCCCGGGGGGACAACGACTCCATGCACATCCAGATGGAGATGTTCGACCTGACCGAGGTGGCCGCCGAGGTGCTCAAGGAGACCGAGATGATCGACCAGACCCACACCTTTGCCGCCAGGTGGGAGGGGGCGGTGCCCGTGCGGGCCGACGTGGGCCTGACCAAGCAGGCCCTGCGCATCCTGGTGGACAACGCCATCAAGTATACCGCCGCCGGGGGGCGCATCACCCTGTCCGCCGGGGTGAAGGACGGCTTTGCCCGCCTGTCCGTCCAGGACGAGGGCCAGGGCATCGATGCGGAGAGCCTGCCCCACATCTTCGACCGGTTCTACCGCACCGACGAGTCCCGGGCCCGCCAGACCGGCGGCACCGGTCTGGGGCTGGCCATCGCCAAGTGGATCGTGGATCGCCACGGCGGCTGGTTCGAGGTGCGCTCCTGGCCCGGCGTGGGCACCCGCATGACCATCGTGCTCCCCCTGGCCGCCCTGGGCGGCAATGCCGAGGACGAGGAGGAGCCCCAGTCCGCGTAACGCATGCAAACAATCTAACCCGGGGCCCGCTACAAAATCACATTTTGCAGCGGGCCCCGGGTTGTTTTATGCCCCGTACTCTGCCGCCAGCGCGTACAGGTCGGCCTCTCCCGTACCCTGGAACCAGAAGCTCTGGCCCGTGCTCAGGTAGTTGAAATAGACCAGATTGCCGGGGTAGACGGTCACGTGGACAAACTCGTCCGTGTTGCTCAGGGCAATGCCCTCCGCCCCCGACTGGGCGGGCTCCGCCGGGGCCCAGGTCAGGCTGTCCACCGCCTGGGCAAAGGCCCTGTCCACCGGCGCCCCGCTGGACGCCAGGTGCCAGTCCTCGGCGTAGATCTGATCGGGGAAGCCCCGGGCCGCCTCGGCCTCCCACAGCTCCGCCAGCCGGGAATAGAGGATCCGGTAGTCGCTGTTTTCGGTACAGTGCCATGTCCGCAGGCCGTCCGGTGTCTGGAATTCCAGGTATGGCTCATTCCAGTACAGCCACATCTGGCTGGTGCCGCTCTGCTCCAGCTGGCGCTCCAGTTGGATCATATAGCACCCGGAGGGCAGCAGCTCGGCCTGGGCCGACAGCCGGTCCGCCCTTCTTTGCGGCTCATCGTCCTCCGGCGCCAGCTCCCAGCCGCACTGGGAGATCCACTCCTGGAGGACGGGCAGTTCCTCTGCGGACAGGGTTTCAATCCACGGCCCGTTGTCCGGGTTCCCAAACCCCCAGAACTCGACGGTCTCCGCCCCGGCGAACAGGGCCTCCAGGGCGGCCGAGGGGCTGTCGATGTCCAGCACCGCCGTGCCCAGGTAGAGGTCAAAGGTGTCCGCCATGTCCGTTGGGCCCTTCAGGGTGAAGGCGTCCAGGGACAGCTCCCGGTCGGTATACGCCTGCTCAAACTCCAGGGCCACCTGCATTGGATCCAGCAGGCCGGGCCGGTGTCCCTCGTCACAGGCGGCCTGAAGGGAGGCGTAGTATTCGTCCATGGTCTGGCCGCTTTCCGGGATTACCAGATGTTTGTTTCCGGCGTCATCGTACCAGCGGTCCACGCACCAGATGCCGCTCTCCCCCTGGGTGACGGGCTGGGAGAGGATCAGGGTATACACCGTGTCCGCCTGATCCTCATAGCCGCTCATGCCGTAATAGGGGTAATAGAGCACCGTATAGTGCTCCCCCTCCTGATAGGAGAGGTTCATGCTGACCCGCTGGAAAAAGAGATCCTCCTCCATGGGCGTAAGCCCGGCGTCGGCGGCCGGCCCCTCCAGCCATGTCAATAGCTCCGCCCCTGTGCTCTGGTAGTCCCCGTAGTGCTCGGGGTCGTAATTTACATCCGTGGGGGTAAGGCACACATAGTACCAGTCCGCGTCCCGCCCCAGGTAAGAGGCGCCCCCGATCAAGTCCCAGGTAGCATAAGACTGTTCAAACTCCACCGGGGTATAGCGGGCCACGTCCAGCAGCTGGCCGCCCCATTCCGTGTTGTAGTCCGGCTCGTAGTAGTAGGAGGCCAGCACGCCGGAGCTGTTTTCGGTCACGTCCCCCGGCTCAACCACCACCACCTTGTCCGCCAGGCTGTCCGGCAGGGCGGCCAGGCCGCTCTCCAGGGGGACGCTGTCCCCCTCCTCCACGGCCAGGTTGGACACAAACTGCCAGCTGTCCCCGTGCTCCCGCAGGGTGACTTCTTTGATGCCGTCGGCTATGAAGGTGTCGTCGTAGGTCAGGCGCACCAGATTGCCGTTCCGCTCCCCACCGGTAAAGGCGACGGAGCCGCGGTAGTTGGTGTCGCCATGGAAGTGGTAGTAGCTGTCGTACTCGGGCAGATAGGTGAAGCCGTCCAGCCCCACCTGGTTGGTCTCCGCCAGGGTGAGGCCCAGGTACTCCTCCAGCACCGCGTCCATCTGGGCGGTGGTCAGCACCGTGGCCGGACTTGGAGCGTCCTCCGCGCCGATGGCGGCGGAGATTTCCGGGGACAGCTCCCCCTGCTCCGTCCCGTCCCCGCAGTAGAACAGCTCAAACAGGTTGATGTCCTCCGGGTTCTCGTAGGTGGAGCTGAGGAACTGATTTCGGATGTTGATCTGCACCACTGTCCCGCTGTCCATCTCGTTGGTGAAGAACTCGTTCCCGTTGAACCAGGCCAGCTCCTCGTCGGACAGGGACTCCCAGGTATCGCTCCGCCCGCCGGTGAAGGTACACCCCACCGCCAGGCCGATGAGGAAGGCCGCCGCCGCAAAGGCGGTCAGCAGGGTTCTGGGCCTCCTGGCGATCATGGTGATGCGCTCCTTCAGGCCGGACTTGCCGGCGGTCATGGTGGTGGCGCAGCACAGCAGGTCGGTGAGGGCGGGCCTGGTGGTCACCAGCCGGATCAGAGCCCGGCCGTAGGCCGCCCGGGTGGGGTCGTCCGCGTTCCGGAGGGCCCCCTCGTCGCAGGCCAGCTCTCCGTCCCGCTTGGACAGGGCGGCGGAGAGCCACACCAGGGGGTTGTACCAGTGGAGGGCCAGGGCCGCCCCCCGCAGCACCGCCCAGATGTGGTCCCCGTGGCGGCGGTGGGTGAGCTCATGGGCGAGTACGTGACCCAGCACCGCCGGGTCGCCCGCCGCCGCGGGGGTCAGGTACACCGCCGGGCGGGGGAAGCCGTACAGGCAGGGGGAGGGCAGCCCCCGGGCCACATACACCGGCACGGCCAGCCCCGTGACGGGGTGGGCCCGCCGCACCCGCCGCAGGCGGAGGTAGAACCGCAGGTTGGAGATCACCAGCGCGGCGGCCACGGCCGCCGCACCCGCCAGCCACACGGCGGTGAGCACCGTCCGCCAGGGAAAGGGCTCCGGCGCGGGGGCCGACTGGCCGGCAGTCCCCTGTCCCTCCGGCTCCGCCGGGGTGACGGGCTGGACGGGCTCCGCCGCCTGCGCCGGTTGGGCGGGCTGTGCCTGCCCGCTCCCGCCGCCGTCCTCCGGGGCGGGAGCGGTGACGGTGCTCTGGCTCACCTCCACCTCCGTCCGGGGCAGGTAGTTGAGCACGCTCAGACCCGTCTGGGCCACCGTGCCGGGGATGAGCAGGCGCACCAGCAACACCAGCCACAGGGCGTACTGCAGCCGCAGGGACAGCTTCCCCTGGAACAGCCGGCGCACCAGCAGGACAATGAGAATCAGCAGGGACGACGTGATGATCCACTCAGTCATGGCGGCTCTCCTCCAGTCCCTTCAAAATGTCGTAGAGGGCGTCCAGCTCCTCCTGGCTCAGCTCCTCGGGCTGGGCGGCGGCGCTCATGAGCAGCTCCACGCTGCCCTTCCCCACCCGGCGGAGGAAGCTGCGGGTCTCCCCCACCACGGCGGCCCGGCGGTCTACCGCCGGGGCGTACTGCCGGGCCCGCCCCTCCTGGGTGCAGGCCAGCAGTCCCTTGTCGGTCATCCGCCTGAGCACCGTGGTGGTGGTGCCCTTGGCCCAGCCCTCCCGCGCAGACAGCGTGCGGGCCAGCTGAGTCATGGTCTGGGGAGCCTTCTCCCACAGGCAGTCCAGCACCGCCCACTCCGTACCCGTCAGCCGTACCGGCTCCATGCAATCACCTCATTCCGCAAAAGGTAGACTTTGTCTACCTGTAATGTATCACAGAAGGCAGACAATGTCAACCTTTTCTTTTGGGGCGGAATATCGTATAATGTGGGGGAACAAAGGAGGGATTGCCATGCAGACCACAGATCTGCTCATGGAGTACATAGAAAACAGCCCCAGCCCCTACCACGCGGTGCACAGCGCCGCCGCCCTGCTGGAGGACGCGGGCTTCACCCGGCTGGAGGAGTGCGCCCCCTGGACGCTGGAGGGGGGACGGGGCTACTACACCACCCGCAACCAGAGCAGCCTGATCGCCTTCCGGCTTCCGGAGGGCGCGCCGGAGGGGTGGCGCCTGGCCGCCGCCCACAGCGACTCCCCCACCTTCCATGTGAAGAACGACGCCCTGGAGGGGGATTCCCGCTACATCCGCCTGTCGGTGGAGGGCTACGGCGGCATGAACTGCGCCAGCTGGCTGGATCGCCCCCTCACCGTGGCGGGGCGGGCCATTGTGCGCACGGGCGAGGGCGTGGAGGGCCGGCTGGTATACCTGGATCAGGATCTGCTCACCATACCCAGCCTGGCCATCCATCAGCAGCGGGACGTGAACCGCGGCCACGACTACAACGCTCAGAAGGACATGCAGCCCCTGTACGCCCTCTCCGGCGGAACGCCCCTCACCGCCCTGGTCGCGGAGGAGCTGGGGGTGGAGGCGGGGGACATCCTGTCCACCGACCTGATGCTCTGCCCCCGGCAGCGGCCGGTGTACCTGGGGCCGGAGGGGGAGCTGTTCCAGGCCCCCCGCATCGACGATCTGGGCTGCGCCTACGCCGCGCTGGAGGGCTTCCTCACCGCCGGGGGCAGCCGGCGGTTCGGGCAGATCTACTGCCTCTTCGACAACGAGGAGGTGGGCAGCGGCACCCGCCAGGGGGCCCTGAGCACCTTCCTGCCCGACGTGCTCGCCCGCATCGGGGAGGTGCTGGGCCTGTCGGCCCAGGACGCCCGCCGGGCCCTGGCCAGCAGCCTGCTCCTCTCCGCCGACAACGGCCACGCCGTCCACCCCAACTTCCCCGAGAAGGCCGACCCGGCCAACAGGGTCTACCCCAACGGCGGGGTGGTGGTGAAAGTCGCCGCCAGCCAGAAGTACACCACCACCGGCCTCACCGCCGGGCTGTTCCAGGCCATCTGCCAGAAGGCGGAGGTGCCGGTGCAGGTGTTCGCCAACCGGGCCGACGAGCCCGGCGGCTCCACCCTGGGCAACCTCCTGGGCCGCCAGGTGAGCATACCCATGGTGGACATCGGCATGGCCCAGCTGGCCATGCATGCCGCCGTGGAGACGGCGGGCAGCCGGGATCCGGAGTACCTGGCCCGCGCCTGCGCCGCCCTCTATCAGGCGGAGTTCACCCTCACCGCAGACGGCATCTACCGGTTCTGAAACAAAGCAGCGCCCCCGCGTGCCAGGCACGCGGGGGCGCTGTCCGGTCTGGGGGGCGTTCAGCCGGCCTCCGGCTCCGCAGGTGCGGAGGGGAGCAGAAGGCGGCCCCCATACAGCCGGATAATCCGCCCCAGCAGCAGGGCGGACAGGACGGTTCCCACGCCGATGCCGTAGAACGGCGCGTGGTTCACGAGGCAGAGCAGGGCGCTGACGGCCACCAGGGTGATGTCAAAGCCGTTTTCACCCTGGAAAACACCACGTGGAAGACCTCGGAGATGGTCTTGACGATGCCGTCTGTGGGGGTGAGAACCAGGTCGGTTCTGACGCACAGGAAGACGCCCATGGCCGTGACAAACATGGTCAGGAGGAACAGCGCCACCCGCACCGCCGCGGGGAAGGGCAGCTCCGGCACCAGGAAATCATAAAAGTCGGTCAGGATACCAAAGGCAAAGGACAGCGGAATCTCCAGCAGATAGACCAGGGTGATCCTCCGGGACAGGATGCACTGGCACGCCACAAAGAGCAGGTAGCAGAGAATCGAGGCCGCACCCAGGGACACGGTGTAGATCTCCGAGATGGCATACATCACCGAGCTGAAGGCCGCCACCCCCATGGCGTACCGGATGTTGAGCACCACGGAGACCGCGATCAGGTTCAGCCCGATCAGATACAGAATCACTCGTTTTTTCAATCAGATACCTCCATACGGGAAAGTTCAGGGGCGCGCGGCCCCGCTCACAGGGCGTCCAGGTTGTCCAGGGCCCGGGACAGCAGGGTGAGAAACTGGGCCCGCTCCGCCGTGCCCATGCCGCGGAGCAGCCTGTCCCCCAGGTGGGTGCCGTTCTGCTCCATCTTCCGGAACAGCGCCCGCCCCTCGTCCGTGACGGAGATCGTCTTATACCGCCCGTCCTCCCGGGAGACGGACAGCGTGATGAGCCCCTTTTCCGCCATGCGGGCCGCAATCCCCCTGGCCGTCTGGTGGGTGACCCCCAGATAGTCCTTCAGATCCGACACGGTTTTCCCGCTGCGGCGGGCCAGGTAGACCAGGCTGTCCGCCTGGGCCGCAGTGAGGCCCAGGCTGCGGATGTCCACATTCCGCCGGCTGGTGATCCGGTTGGCCAGCTTCAGGATCTCCCGCGCCAGGACGTATTCCGCCTCCACGGCAGTTCCCCCTTTCGTTCCCCTTTCAAATATACAGCATGCTGTATATATTAGCGCAGATTCCCGCCCCTGTCAATATGCTCCACCTCCGCCGGGACGAAAAAACGGCCCCGCGCACCCAAATGCGCGGGGCCGACCTGCTTTTTACGGTTTTATCTCATACCATCAGGGAGCACACCAGCTCGGTGTATCCCGCCGGATCCTCCAGGGGGATGCCGGCGATCAGCTGGGCCTGGGCGTAGAGGAGCTTGGCGTACTTGGCGGCCTTGTCCCTGTCGGTCTCCACCGCCTGCTGCAGGGCGGCGAAGGCGGGGGAGTCGGGGTTGAGCTCCAGCACCCGCTGGGCCTTCATGTTCTTGGCGTTCTCCGGATCCACCCGCTGGAAGTACTTCTCCATCTCCAGGGTGATGGGGCCGTCGGCGGTGAGGCACACCGCGCCGCTCCTGAGGATCTTGGACACCCGGGCCTCCTTGATCTGGTCGCCCAGGGTCTCCTTCAGGAAGTCCAGCACCGGCTTGCTCTCCTCGGCCTTCTTCTCCAGGGCGGCCTTCTCCTCGTCGGTCTCGGGGAGGGCGTCGTCGTCGTCCACCGACTTGAAGGGCACGTCGTCCACCGCGCCCAGGGCGTCCACCACGAACTGGTCGGGCTCGTCGGTGAGGTAGAGGATCTCGTACCCCTTGTCCCGGATGCGCTCGGCCTGGGGCAGCTTGGCCAGCTGGGCCGCATCCTCGCCGCAGGCGTAGTAGATATACTTCTGCTCCTCGGGCATGCGGGCCTTGTACTCGGCCAGGGAGGTGAGCTTGCCCTCCTTGGAGGAGAAGAAGAGCAGCAGATCCTTCAGCAGGTCCTTGTGGACGCCGTAATCGGACACCACGCCCACCTTGATCTGGGTGCCGAAGGCCTTCCAGAAGGTCTCGTACTTCTCCCGCTCGTCCTTCTGGAGGCGGAGCAGCTCGGCCTTGATCTTCTTCTCCAGGTTGTTGGCGATCACCTTCAGCTGGCGGGTGTGCTGGAGCATCTCACGGGAGATGTTCAGGGAGAAGTCCTGGGAGTCCACCACGCCCTTCACAAAGCGGAAGTGGTCGGGCAGCAGATCGGCGCACTTGTCCATGATGAGCACGCCGGAGGAATAGAGCTGCAGGCCCTTCTGGTAGTCCCGGGAGTGGAAGTCAAAGGGGGCGTGGGAGGGGATATAGAGCATGGCCTTGTACTCCACCGCGCCCTCGGCGGACACGTGGATCACGCTGAGGGGATCCTCCCAGTCGCCGTACTTCTCCTTGTAGAACTGGTTGTACTCCTCGGGCTTCACCTCGCTCTTGGGCCGCTGCCACAGGGGCACCATGGAGTTGAGGGTCTCCCACTCGTCGTAGTCCTCCCACTCCGGCTTGTAGTCGTCGCCGGCGTCCTCCGGGCGGGGCTTCTGGCGGGACTTGTGCATGAGCATGACGATGGGGTAGTGGACGTAGTCGGAGTACTTCTTGATCAGCTCCGCCAGGCGGTACTGCTCCAGATACTCGTCGTACTTGTCGTCGTCGGTGTTGGCCTTGATGTGGAGCACGATGTCGGTGCCCACGGTGTCCTTCCCGCACTGGGTGAGGGTGTACCCGTCGGCGCCGGTGGACTCCCACTGCCACGCCTCATCGGCGCCGTAGGCCCGGGAGGTGACGGTGACCCTGTCGGCCACCATGAAGGCGGAGTAGAAGCCCACGCCGAACTGGCCGATGATGTCCACGTCAGAGGGCTTGTCCCCCTCGGCCGCGGCCATGTCCTGCTTGAACTGGAGGGAGCCGCTGCGGGCGATGGTGCCCAGGTTGCTCTCCAGCTCTTCGCGGGTCATGCCGATGCCGTTGTCGCTGATGGTCAGGGTGCGGGCAATCTGGTCGGGGGTGAGGGTGATCTTCAGCTCCGACCGGTCCACCCCCACCTTGTCGTCGGTGAGGGCCCTGTAGGCCAGCTTGTCCAGGGCGTCGCTGGCATTGGACACCAGCTCCCGCAGGAAGATCTCCTTGTGGGTGTAGATGGAGTTGATCATCAGATCCAGCAGGCGCTTGGACTCGGCCTTGAACTGTTTCTTTGCCATGGTGATGGATGCCTCCTATATGAAAACTCATTTGTAAATAGATAGCGTTAGCACTCAAACTTTCCGAGTGCTAACGCTATCATAGTCCTTCGAACCGAAAATTTCAAGAGGGTTCAAAAATTGTTTACAATTTCAGCCGCCGGTACGGGGCTCTCCCAGGATCTCCCGGCAGTTGGCGGCGGCCTCCTCCAGCCGCGCGGCCAGGGCGCTGTCGGCGCCGGCGGGGATGGAGGACGCGTCGGTGAGGGTGAACACCCGCTCCGTCCCGTCCCGGCGCACCATGAGCATGGGCACATAGTCCCAGCCGGTGACGGAGGCCTCCCCGGCGGCGTTGTCGCGGGTCAGCTCCACGGTGAGCACCGCCGTGGTGTCGGTGAGGGGATCCACCTGGGAGGAGATGAAGTTGCCCAGGGAGTAGCACACAAATCCGGTGCGCTCTGTCCCGTCCCAGCCGGTGACGGTGCGCTGCTCGATGGGCTGGGGCACGTGGGAGTGGCCCCCCAGCACCAGATCCGCCCCGTTTGCGATGAGCAGGTCGGCGAGCTCCTCCTGATAGGAGTTCTGGGTGGTCTGGTACTCCACCCCCCAGTGGATCATCACGGCGATGAGATCCGTGTCCAGGGCCCGGGCGGCGGCCAGATCCTCCTCCAGCCTGCCGGTGTCCGGGGTAGAGAGGGTGGTCATGTAGTCGGTGTTGAACAGGCTGACGGCGTAGTCCCGCCCCTGGGGGACGGGGATGCCGTTGGTGCCGTAGGTGTAGCCCAGGAAGGCCACCGAGATGCCCCCCACGTCGGCCACGTGGATGGTGTTTTCCGCCTGCTCCTCTGCCGAGCGGCAGGTGCCCACGTGGGCCAGCCCGGCGCCGTCCAGGGCGTCCAGGGTGGACACCAGGCCGTCCCAGCCCCGGTCTAAACAGTGGTTGTTGGCGGTGAGGAGCAGGTCAAAGCCCGCCTCCGCCAGATCCCCGGCCAGGGCGGCGGGGGACTTGAAGGCCGGGTAGCCGGAATAGGGCCCCGTCTCGGACAGGGTGGTCTCCAGGTTGGCCACGGCGTAGTCCGCCGCCTGGAGGTAGGGCGCGGCCTGGGCGAAGATGGGGGAGTAGTCATAGCCCCCCTGCCCCTCGTCCCAGGCGTCGTTGGTGACGGGCATGTGGCTCATGATGTCGCCGCACACCGCCAGGGTGGCCACCGTGGGGGACGGCGTGGGGGTGGGGGTGGGCTCCGGGGTGGGGGTGACCTCCACCGTGGGCGGAGGGGCGGGCGTCTCCGCCGGGGCGGCGGGGGCGCACCCCGCCAGCATAAGCAGGGCCAGACAGAGGCCCGTCCAGGTTTTTTTCAATCAGGTATCCTCCTCCACGGCGGCATAGACCGCCTGGGCAATTTCGCCGCATATCGCGTAGATGCCGTGCTCGTCCACCACGCCGTCGGCCCCGGAGGTGAGCACCACCACCCCGTCGCCGGTGTCCGGGTCGTAGGAGAGCAGGGCATACTGGCCGTAGGCCGAGCCGGTGTGGTAGTACAGCCCCTCCCGGCCGTACAGCTCCTCCTGGTACCGCAGGGGGCGGCACTGGAGGAAGGTGGAGCGGCCGTCGGACACGGGGGTGTCCAGGGGCGTCTCCATCCAGGCCACCGACTCCGGGGAGAGCAGAACCTGCCCCTCATATGCCCCGTCGTTGGCCAGCACGGCCGCCAGCTTGGCCAGATCCCCGGCGTTGCACGTGAAGCCCCCGTCGAAGAAGTTGCCCTTGTGGCCGGGGGCGTAGTCCAGGGTGTAGCTCCGCTGCTCCGACGTGGAGCGGGCCAGGGAGCCGCCGTAGTAGTACAGGGTGGCCAGCAGATCGGTGTTGTCCACGCTGCCCCCCTCAAAGGCGGCGTCGATGCCCAGCGGATCCAGCAGGCCCTCCGCCAGCATGTAGTCCAGGGAGGTGTCCGCCGCCAGCTCCAGGGTCATGCCCAGCACGGCGAAGCCGTAGTTGTTGTAGGCCCAGCCGGCGGGGTCGCCGGGCTCCACCGCGCGGTAGCCGCTGCCGCCGATGCGGCTCCGGGCGCCGGAGTAGGTGCGGGCGGACAGGCTGTCGCTGGCCGCCAGAGACGAGGTGTGGGTGAGCAGGGTGTCGATGGTCACCGGCGTGTCCGGATACCAGGGGTTGACGGAGGTGGTGTCCCACCATGTACCGATGGGCGCGTCCAGGGTGACGGTGCCGTCCTCGGAGAGCAGCATGGCGCACATGCCCACCACCACCTTGGTCAGGGAGGCCACCCGCAGCTTGTGATCGGTGGTCATGGGGGCGCTGTTCAGGGTGGCCCAGCCCCAGGCGGCCTGGGCGGTGACGGTGCCGTCCTCAATCACCGCCGCCTGGACCCCCACCGCCCCGTGGTGCTCCGCCGCCTCCTCCACAAAGGCGGCCAGCTCCCCGTCCGTCAGGGGCGGCTTGGGGGGTGGCGTGGGCTCCAGGGTGGGGGTGGGCGTGGGGGACGGCAGGGTGAGCTCAGGCGGAGTGGTCTCCGCCTGAGCGGGTTGCGTCCCGCCGCACCCGGACAGCAGCAGAGCCAGGGCCAGGCACAGCACAAGCACGCTTCGCTTCAAGAGGAATCCTCCTTGTTCTCTTTCTCCCCACTGTAGCACAAAAATCAACAGGATGTCAGCCGGAAATCGCAGTCTCTCTCCCTGCCCCCCTACAATTCCATACCGGGCGTCCACAGGGCGGCCCGGAGGGCCTCCGTACTGGAAAAGCCGCCCAGGGGGTCGCTGTCGGCCTCGGTGCCCTCCCAGTCCTGGCGGAGCACCCCGGCGGACTCCCCGCCGATGGTCACCAGGTAGACCCGCTGCCAATCCAGCCCGTGGGCCCGGAGACTGCTGTCCACATACATGCCCCCGGCCAGCAGGCGGAGGGTGCCCTCCGGCGGGTCGGTGTAAAAGGCGGCGGAGATGGCATAGGCCCTGGCGTCCAGAGCCGCTTCCTCGTCCGCCTCCCGGAAGCCCGTCAGCTCCCAGCCCACAAAGCCGCCGTCCGCGGACACCTGGGCCAGCCGGGCGTCGTAGTAGGCGTCGGTGAGCGCCTTGCAGGCGGCATAGGCCTCCTGATCGATGTCGTCCGGCGTGTCCAGGCTGGTGCGGAGGAGCTGGTAGAGGGCCTCGCTCTCCAGGTGGAGCCGTCCGCCGGGCAGGTTGGCCCCGCCGAACACCTCCACCACGTTTTCCTCCAGGCCCGCCTGCAGATAGAGGGCGTCGTCTCCGGAATAAGTTTCCTGATCCTTGGGGGCCAGGTAGCAGTCCAGCGTCCACACCACGTCGGTGGCCGAGCCGTTCAGGGTGAGGCTGTCGTGGTCGACAGGGTGCTCCGCCGCCTGGCGGAGCAGCTCGGCCAGCTCCTCCGCCGTGGGGGGCTCATTGGAGCCGTACCAGCTCACATACCCGATGTCCTCCGCCGTCAGGTTGGCCAGCCGCTCCAGCAGGGCCTGGTCGGCGGTGTTCCTGTGGGCGCGGATGTGCCAGGCTTCCCCGTCCTTCTGCAGGGTCAGCTCGGCCCGATGGCCGTTCGCCCAGGGCTCCGACCACAGCAGGGCGGTACCGGCGGCCTCGTCCACCTGGCCTCCGGCGCACACGAACATACCGGGGCCGAAGTCACTGGTGAAGGTGTACCAGGCGTCGTAGTCCTCCAGATAGGGCACACCAGAGGTGTCGGCCAGGTTGGCGGAGGTGATGCCGGCGTACCGCTCCAGGGCCGCGTCCACCGAGGCGCGGGTGATGCGGTGGATGGGCACGGAGCCCGGCGAGATGCCCCAGGGATAGCCGGGCAGGGCGGCCAGCGCGGCGGCCTCCGCCTCATCCCCGGCGCTCAGGGTGCCGTCGTCCGGGAAGTACTGGAGGAAGGCGGCAAAGTCCAGCCGGGTCACGTCATCATAATAACTGGTGAAAAAGCCGCTCACCGGGGTGGCAATGGTGACGCCGTTCTCCTCCGTCCAGGAGGCAAAGGCCTCGTTGACCGCCGCCACCTCCTCCTGGGTCAGCGCGCGGGCGGGCTCTGATGCCGGGCTGGTCTCCGGCGGCGGGGTGGTGTCCACAGGGGCCGGGGCCTCCGGCCCGCAGGCGGTCAGGAGCAATGCCAGGGCCAGGGCGGCCAGCAGGGAAAACATACGCTTTTTCATCCGCTCAGTCCCTCCCGTCCATGTCCGGATTCTGCTCCCGGAAGATGATTCGGAAGCTGGGGATATTATCGTAGCCCAGGTTGGAGGTCTCCACCGTGAAGCGGTAGGCCCGCTCCGTGAGGACGGCGGACACCACCACGTCCTCCCCCTCCTCCTGGATGGTCACATCGGTGAGGAAGTGGCTGTCCCGGCCCAGAGAGCCCGCCGGGAAGGAGCAGGGGTAGAGGTTCTCCGGGTAGCCCATGGCGGCCAGATCCCCGTTCAGCGCGGAGCCGGTAGTCCCGCTCTCCAGGCTGGTGTTGTAGAGCCGCAGGGTGAACCGCCGGGTGTCCGGGTCATAGCTGGTCTCCAGGCTTGGGGTGGTGGTGGCCGCCGGGAAGAAGGACTGGAACCGCTCCAGGCTGTCCCCGTTAGGGATAAAGGAGAAGGAGAGCCCGTCGGCGTCGATGCGGGCGTCGTAGAGTTGCTCCCAGCGGTCGCTTGCAGCGGGCCCATCCCCGTCCCAGTACCCCAGATAGAGGGGCTCCGCCGGATCCAGCCAGGCGGTCTCGTGTGTGGTCTCGGTCTCTGTCCAATTGCTGTCGATCACGCCGTCCTGATCCCCCAGTACCCGGACCGTATAGGTCTCCGGCAGGCCCTTCCAGGGGACGACAGCGCTCTGTCCGGTGGTGGTGCACCTCACCTGCCCCGCGGCGATGATCTCATAGGCTTCAAACTGGTCCATGGCGGTGAGCTGTACCCGCCGGCCGGTGGCGCAGAACACCCAGTCCAGCAGGGAAAAATTGGGGTCGTTGGCGTAGCCGTACTCCACCAGGAAATCCCCCTCATAAGGGGTTAGCGCCCGCACCTCGTACCCCTCCCAGCCGTAGAGGGTACGGATGCTCTCCTCCGTGACGGGGAGCACCTGGAAGGAATATCCGGCGGTCTGGTCCTCCGTCCGGGCCGGGGTGGTCTCCGGCGGCGGGGTGGTCTCTGTGGGGGCCGGGGCCTCCGAAGCGCAGGCGGTCAGGAGCCCCGCCAGAGTCAGGGCGGACAGGCCGGTAAAAAGCAGCTTTTTCATAGAGAATATCCTCCTTTTGTCCTACTATGATAACACCCGCGGCGGGAAATTGGGTTACAGGGGCGGTTCCAATCCGGTTACAGGCAATGACAGCGGGTTACAGGGCCGCTTTGCAAAAAACGGTTTGCCCTTTTGCGGGAAATCACATATAATATAACTTGTTTGTTGTTTTGTTTGTGACAGAGGGAGGAGCACTATGATACTGAACGTACTGGCCGTGGGCGACGTGGTGGGGGATTCCGGGGTGGAATACCTGGGCCGCCACCTGCGGGAGCTGAAAAAGTTCAAGGACGTCCACTTCACCGTGGTCAACGGGGAGAACGCCTCCGGCGTGGGCATCCTGCCCCGGCAGGCCCGGGAGATCTTCGACGCCGGGGCCGACGTGGTCACCCTGGGCAACCACACCTGGAACCGCATCCAGATCGCCGACTTCCTGGAGAGCGACCGCTACACCCTCCGTCCCGCCAACTACACCAGCCGGGTGCCCGGCCGGGGCTGGGGCGTGTACGACGGCCCAAAGGGGGTGCGCATCGGGGTGATCAACCTCATCGGCCGGTGCGAGATGGACAGCAACTTTGAAAACCCCTTCACCACCGCCGACCGGGTGCTCAAGCGCATGGAGGGCACCGACGTGGTGCTGGTGGACTTCCACGCCGAGGCCACCAGCGAGAAGGGGGCCATGGGCTGGTACCTGGACGGCCGGGCCCACGCCGTCTGGGGCACCCACACCCACGTGCCCACCGCCGACTGCCAGGTGCTCCCCAAGGGGTTGGGCTTCGTCACCGACCTGGGCATGACCGGCCCGGCCCAGAGCGTGCTGGGCATCCGGCCGGAGCAGGCCATCAACCGCTTCCTGGGCGGCCTGCCCCGGCGGTTTGAGCCCGCCCCCGGCCCCTGCAAGCTGGAGAGCGTGCTCTTCTCCATCGACGTGGACGCGGGCAGGTGCCTGTCCGTGGAGCGGGTGGACATCCGCGATTAAACGGCGGACGGGCCGCCTACGTCCCACCGCAGAAAGGAATCTGAAACCATGCTGACCATCATCCACGGGGCGGACTTCCATCTGGACGCCCCTTTCGCGGCCCTGCCGGCGGACAAGGCCAGGGAGCGCCGGGGGGAGCAGCGGGAGCTGCTCACCCGCCTGGCCGACCTGGTGGAGGAGCGGCGGGCCGACCTGGTGCTCCTGTCCGGCGATCTGCTGGACGGCGGGGAGACCTACCAGGAGACGGTGCAGGCCCTGGCCCGGTGCCTGGGGGGCCTGCCCTGCCCGGTGTTCATCGCGCCGGGCAACCACGACTACTACGACGCCCGCTCGGTGTACGCCGGGACGGCCTGGCCGGACAACGTCCACATCTTTTCCACCGTGGCGGTGGAGTCGGTGGAGCTGCCCGGCCTCAGCTGCGTGGTGCACGGGGCGGCCTTCACCACCCCCCAAGCCGACCGCTCCCCGTTGCTGGGCTTTTCCGCCCCACGGGACGGGAACACCCACCTGATGGTGCTCCACGGGGATGTGGAAAACCGGAGCCGCTATGGCCCCATCACCCTGGCCGATATCGCCGCCAGCAATCTCACCTACCTGGCCCTGGGCCACGTCCACGCCTGCTCCGGCCTGCAAAGGGCCGGGGATACCTGCTGGGCCTACCCCGGCTGTCCCGAGGGGCGGGGCTTTGACGAGACGGGGGACAAGGGCGTGCTGGCCGTGACCGTGGATGACGGGGGCGCGGTGTCCGCCGAGTTTGTCCCCCTGGCCAAGCGGCACTATGAGATCCTGACGGTGGACGTCACCGGGGCGGAGAGCCCGGCGGCGGCCCTGGAGGCCGCCCTGCCCGCCGCCCCCACCGGCGACTGCTGCCGCATCGTGCTCACCGGGGAGCGGGACACGCCGCCGGATATTCCCGCCCTCACCGCCCTGGCGGAGCCGCGCTATTACAGCCTCACCCTCCGGGATCAGACCCGGAAGCGGCGGGAGCTGTGGGCCCGCTCGGGGGAGGACAGCCTTACCGGCCTGTTCCTGCGCACCCTGAAAAGCCAGCAGCCGGAGGGGCTGGAGCTGGCCGCCCGGTTCGGCCTGGCGGCCCTGGAGAACGGGGAGGATCCCTGCCCATGAGAATCATACGTATGAAAGCCTCCTTCGGCACGCTCCAGAACCGGGAGCTGGCGCTGGGGGAGGGCCTGAATATCATCCAGGCCCCCAACGAGGGGGGCAAGTCCACCTGGTCGGCCTTCCTGCGGGCCATGCTCTACGGCGTCAACACCAAGGAGCGGGACAGGCAGGGTTACATCGCGGAGAAGAACCGCTACCAGCCCTGGGGCGGCGGGCCCATGGAGGGGAGCGTGGAGCTGGTCTGGCAGGGCCAGTCCATCACCCTCCGGCGCTCCGCCAAGGGGAGCACCCCCTTCGGCCAGTTTGAGGCGGTGTACACCGACACCGGCGCGCCGGTGCCTGGCCTCACCGGGGCCAACGCCGGGGAGGTGCTCACCGGCGTGCCGAGAGAGGTCTTTGAGCGCTCCGCCTTCGTGGGACAGGGGGGCGCGGCCATCGACGGCGCCCCCGCCCTGGAGGCCCGCATCGCCGCCCTGGCCTCCAGCGGGGAGGAGGACGTGTCCTACTCCCAGGTGGAGCGCCGCCTGCGGGACTGGCTCAACCGGAGAAAGCACAACAAGACCGGCCTGATCCCCAGGCTGGAGGGCGAGCTGGCGGAGATTGACGCCGCCCTGGCCCGGCAGGCCAAGGCCTTCCGGCTCTCCCAGGAGGCCAAAAGAGAGATCGACCGGCTCCAGGCCGAGCACAGGCTGCTGGAGGCCGAGCGGGACGCCCATCTGGCCCGGGCCATGGAACAGCGCCGGGAGCGGTGGGAGGCGGCCCAGGCCGCCCTGGCCCAGGCCCAGGGGCAGGTGGACAATCTGGAGGCCGAGCGCACCCGCCACGGCCCGCCGCCGGATCGGGACACCCTGAAAAAGGCCCAGGAGGAGCTCAACGCCCTCAACGCCCTCCACACCAGCCGCAGGCTGACAGAGAGCCAGCTGGAGGAGGCCCGGGCCGCCGAGGCCGAGGCCGAAGCGGCAGCGGAAGACCCTCTGTTCCCCGAGCTGACCCCCGACCAGGCCTGGCAGCAGGCCAGCGCCGACGCCGAGACGGCGGAGCGGACGCCCCGCACCGGCGGCCTGTACGCCGGGGGCGGCATCCTGCTGGCGGCGGGGGCCGCGGCCCTGGTGCTGGGAATTGCCGGCGTGCTGCCCGCCCTGTGGATGGGGCTCGCCCTGTGCGGCGTGGGTCTGGCGGCGGGAGCCGCCCTGCTGGCCGCCGCCGGAACCGCCAAAAAGCGGGCGGCCGCGGCGGCCGCGGAGATCCTGGCCCGCTATGAGGCGGAGAGCCCCCAGGACATCCTGGGCCGGGCCAATTCCTACCGGGAATCCCGGGTGGTGGCGGAGCAGGCCGCCAAAAAGCGGGAGGAGCTGGAGCGCACCCTGTCGGAGCTGAACCAGCGGGACGAGGCCACCCGCTCCAGGCTGCTGGAGCTGGTGCACCCCTTCGCCCCCGGCGTGACCGACTCCTTCGGCGTGTCCGCCGCCCTCTCCCGGGCGCTGAACCTGGATGAGAAGCTGTCCACCGCCCGGGTGCGCCTGGAGGGGGCCAAAAAGCTGGCCGACAGCCTGCCCCGGCCGGAGGACACCGCCGCCGCCCCCGGGGTGGAGCCCCGGTTCGACCCCGCCGAGACGGCGGCAAGGCTCACCGCCGCGGAGGGGGAGCTCTCCCGCCTGCGGGGCGGCCTGGCCATGGCCCAGGGGGAGCTGAACACCCTGGGGGCGCCGGAGGAGTTCCGCGCCCGGCGGGAGGCCGTCACGGAGGAGCTGGAGCGCCGCCGGGCGGAGTACGACGCCATCGCCGCCGCCCTGGCCGCCCTGGAGGGGGCCCACGGCCAGCTCCAGGCCCGGTTCTCCCCCGCCCTCAACCGCCGGGCGGGGGTGCTGCTCTCCCGGCTCACCGGCGGCAAATACGACAAGGTGGCCCTGACCCAGCAGTTTGAGGCCCTGGCCGAGGAGCACGACGGTCTGACGCCCCGGCGGGCGCTGGCCCTGTCCCAGGGCACCGCCGACCAGCTCTATCTGGCGGTGCGCCTGGCGGTGTGCGGGCTGGTGCTGCCCGGGGACGACCCCTGCCCCCTGGTGCTGGATGACGCCCTGGCCAACTTTGACGACGGCCGCTGCGCCCTGGCCCTGGAACTGCTGGAGGAGCTGGGGAGGGAGCGGCAGATTCTCCTGTTCACCTGCCACGCCCGGGAGGGCGCCCTGCTGGCGGAACATCCGGGCGTGTCCATCCAGACCTTGCAATCGTGAGCGGATCAGGGTATAATACCCTTAACTTTGTATGTGCATGGAGCTGATACCATTGGCAAAAAGCAAGAAAACGGACGAAAAGGAGAAGGAGGAGCTGTCCAGCGAGGACTCCTTCAAGATGGATCTCTTCTTCTGGCTCCAGGCCCTGGTGGCCGCCCTCATCACCCTGATTCTCCTCTTCACCTTTGTGGGGCGCATCATCGGCGTGGACGGGGACTCCATGTACCCCACCCTCCACAACGGGGATCTGCTTCTCCTCCAGAGCGTGGGCTATGAGCCCAGGCAGGGGGACGTGGTGGTGCTCACCAAGGAGTTTGACGCCTCCGACGGCCCCATTGTCAAGCGGGTGATCGCCGTGGGGGGGCAGACGGTGGACATCGACTACGAGGCGGGCACCGTCTCGGTGGACGGCCAGGTGCTGGACGAGCCCTATATCAACCCCGAGGAGATCATGGCGCCCCCGTCCAACTACGAGCACGCCACCCATGTGGAGGTGCCGGAGGGCTCCATCTTCGTCATGGGCGACAACCGCAACCACTCCTCCGACAGCCGGGACGTGACCCTGGGCGCGGTGGATGAGCGGTATGTGCTGGGGCGGGCCCTGTGGATCATCCTGCCCTTCGACCACTTCGGCGCCATTCCCGACGGGACGGAGGGCTGAACCCGGACACAGGCAGAAAAACGGCGGCGCGCATCTGTGATGCGCGCCGCCGTTTTGTTGTCCCCTTCTCAGCCGCCGTCCCCGTGCCGGGGCACCACGGCAAAGAAGATCAGATCCTCGCCGCCGTCGTTGACCAGGGAGTGGGTGTGCCCCTCCGGACAGTAGTGGCAGCCGCCGGGGGCCAGGGCCTCCTCTCCCCCGTCGTACAGGGCCTTCCCCGTGCCGGAGAGGATATAGACAATCTCGCTGCTCCCCTGATGGGGGTGCAGGCCGATGGAGGCCCCCGGCTCCAGCCGGCCCCTCATGATGCGGTTGTTCCCGTCCACAAACATGCGGGCGTAGGTGGTCTTCTCCCCGTCCCGGAAGCGGGGGATGGCGGTCTCCTCCATGGCGTCAAAGTCCAGCTTCATGGCAAAATCCTCCTTTTCTCACAGCAGGGAGACGCCGAACTGCGCCGCCAGGTTCCGCAGGCCGTCCTGCACCTCATCCCGGGCGAAGCCCCCCTGCTCCAGCTGTTCGTCACTGAGATCGTTGAGGCGGCTGTAGAAATCCACCGCCAGCTCCAGATAGCGCCTGTCCTCCGGCTCCGCCCGCTGGTAGAGCAGATCCTCCGCCCCGCCGATGTCCCCGGCGTTGACCTTCTCCAGCAGGGTGCGGTAGAGCTCGTCAATCTCCGCGTCCTCCGCCGCCCCGGTGGGGGTGTAGGCCGTATCCTCCTTCTGAAACACCAGATAGGCGATGGAGCGGGCCAGGGCCTCCACCTGGCGCATCATCCAGTCCTCGGTCAGCATGGCTTTCCCTCCTTATAAATTGCGCACCAGGCGCACCGCCACGCCCACAATGCGGGCCGCGCCGGTCTCAAAATCCCGCAGGGGGACGAGCCTGGGCTCATAGGCCGGGTTCTCCGGCTGGAGGATCACCATGTCCCGCTGCACCCGGAAGCGCTTGAGGGTGGCGTCCTCCCCGTCCACCAGGCAGGCCACGATCTGGCCGTTCTCCGCCGTATCCTGCCTCCGGATGAGCACCAGATCCCCCGGACGGATGCCGGCGTTGACCATGCTGTCCCCCGTCACCCGCAGGTAAAAGTGATCCTCCGGCCCGGACACGTCGGCGGCGGCCCAGCCCTCCGCCCGCTGCCGGGCGGCCATGGGCAGGCCCGCCCGGATGGTGCCCAGCACCGGCACCATCCCGCCGCCGGCCGGCGACGGGGTGCGGGGCACATCATAGCCCTGGAGCCACAGGGGATCCACCCCCAGGGCCCGTGCAATGGCGGCGGCGGTGCCGATTTTGGGCTCCCGCCGGCCCAGCACATAGCGGTTCAGGGTCTGGGGGTTGCGCCCCAGCAGGGTTCCCAGCTGCTCATAGCTCAGCCCCCGCTCCTCCATCAGGCCCCGCAGGCGGGCGCCGAAGGTACTCTCCTGCTCCATGCCGCCGTCCCTCCTGTCCCATACTTTGGGCTATCCTATCACATTTTATCACCAATTGCAATATAAATTTAGAAAAATCTCTTGACTATTATCTCCGTTTGGTGTTATGATAGCCAAGTAATAGAACAAACGTTCTATTTCGTTCCCTGTTTATCACCATTTGGGGATATCAGTGCCGGCCCACAGCCCTGCAGCAGCGCACATGCGGATAAAAAAATGCCCCGCCTGAAACCCCAAGCACAAACCAGCACAGCGTTTGTGATTGGGAGAGGAGGAGCAAGGAAGCGGGCGGATGGCCTTTTGCAAAACAAAAGGCCGAAGCAAAGCAGACTTTGCTCCGACGAGGAGGAAGATGGATTCGCTTTTCTGCGGAAAAGCCACGGCGGTGGAAACGCGCCACCGGCGCGTTTCCAAGAGCCGCCTTTCGAATCCACAATAAAAAACGCCCCACCTGCTGGCGGGACGTTTGTTGGTGGAGGAGGGTGGATTCGAACCACCGAAGCGAATCGCAACAGATTTACAGTCTGCCCCCTTTGGCCACTCGGGAACTCCTCCATGTGAACTTGTTCCGCCCTGCGCAAACCCCGTCGGAGACTGGAGAGGGTATCGCGCCGCAGGCGCGTATCTAGGGGGAACTAGTTCCCCCTAGAAGGCGCTTCCCTCGCGAAGCGAAAGATTTTCCGCAGAAAATCGAAGCGCCCTGGAGCTGGTGGACGGACTCGAACCCCCGACCGGTTGATTACAAATCAACTGCTCTACCAACTGAGCTACACCAGCAGACCAGCTCGTCCACAGCGAATGTTATTTTACCAAGCGTGAGGTGATTTGTCAAGTAGAAGTTTTTGTTTTTTTACACTTTTTTGCGAGGGGGCGGAGAGGATTCGACGGCGGATCTGGCTCCGGCCCCTGCGGGACAGCCAGCGGCTGCCCCCGCGGGGCTGGTGCCGCCGGTGCCGGGGGGAGCTCTACGGCGGGGAGGCGGGGCTGTGCCCCGCCTGCCGCGCCCTGACAGCCGGCGGAGATGGAGAGGAGGATACAACCGATGACACTGATGGAGCTTTCCGTGCAGTACCGCGCCAATGCCGCGGCGCTGCGGGAGCGGGCGCTGGCGCTGGAGGGCCGGCGGCGGAGTGAGCCGGAGCAGGCCGGCCGCCTGCTGGACAGCCGCATCCAGCAGCTGCGCGCCATGTGGCGGGAGGCCAGGGATCTGGCCGTCCTGTGCGAGCACTACTATGAGAGGGGGTATCGCCGCAATGCCCGGTATACGCTATAGGCGGGGCGGCGCCTATGCCGCCGACATGGCCCGCTATGCCCAGGCCATGGCCGGGGACAACTCCGAGCAACTCAGCATCGTCAAGCGCAATCTGGTTCGGGCTCTGCAGGAGGACGTGACCCCCCGGCAGCGGGAGGTGCTGCTGCTCTATTACGGCCAGCGGCTCAACACCCGGGAGATCGGGGAGAAGCTGGGGGTGAGCCGCTCCACCGTGGCCCGCACCATCAAGCGGGGGGAGGCCCGGCTGCGCCGCTGCCTGCGCTACGGTGCGGGGGCTTTTCTCAGCCCCGGCAATTAGCGCCGGCGCATTTTCTACATCCCCGGGCCCGTTCTTGTGTTGAAATAAGGGCCCATTCCATGATATACTGTCTCCCGTACGAAATTCCCCGTTTTTTCGCAAAGGGAGGCCAGCGCATTGGAACTCAATCTCTCTCAGAAGCAGACGCAGACCCTGTCGCCCCAGATGATGCAGTCCATGGAAATCCTGCAGATGGGCTCTCAGGAGCTTCTGGAATACATCGAGGAGGCGGTACAGGAGAACCCGGTGCTGGAGCCGGAGGAGTCCTACGACAAGCAGGACGAGTTTTCCACCCTGCAGCGCAAGCTGGAGTGGCTGGAGTCCACCGACCCCCAGAACCGGTACTACCACCAGCAGGACACCGAGGAGGAGGACAACCCCCTGAAAAATTACGGCACGGTGGAGGACGACGACGAAAACCTCTACTATTATGTCCTCTCCCAGCTGAAGGTGCTGGAGCTGGCGCCGGAGGTCATGGACGCCGGGATCTTCCTGGTGGAGAGCCTGAACCAGAACGGCTGGCTGGACGAGCCCCTGGACGCCCTGGCCGCCGACTGCGGCTGCCCGCCGGAGACCATGGAGAAGGCCCTGGAGGTGGTGCAGTCCCTGGAGCCCGCCGGCGTGGGGGCCCGGAGCCTGTCTGAGTGCCTCAAGCTTCAGCTGGTGCGCCGCCAGCCGGTGAACCAGCTGGCGGTGACCATTGCGGAGCATTACCTGGACGCCCTGTCCAAGAACCGCTACGGCCTGATCGCCCGGGAGCTGAAGGCCAGCCAGGAGGAGGTGCGGGCGGCCTGTGATCTGATCCGCTCCCTCAACCCCCGGCCGGGCACCGGCTTTGCCGCCCGGGAAAACCTGACCTACATCAACCCGGACATCATCGTGGTCAGCTTCCAGGATCACTTCGAGCTGCTCACCAACGACTACTACTTCCCCACCCTGAACATCAGCGGGTATTACACCCGCCTGCTCAAGGAGAGCGACGACGAGCAGGTGAAGGACTACCTGACCGACAAGGTGCGCCAGGCCAAATGGATGGTCAAGGCCATCGAGCAGCGCCGCTCCACCCTCATGTCCTGCGCCGAGTGCATTCTGGAGCTGCAGGAGGACTTCTTCCGCAAGGGGCCGGGCCACCTGGTGCCCCTGTCCCTGGCCGACGTGGCCCAGCGCATCGGCGTCCACGAGTCCACGGTGAGCCGGGCGGTGAAGGACAAGTACATCCAGTGCTCCATGGGGGTGTATCCCCTGAGCTACTTCTTCTCCCGCAGCCTGGGCGCCTCCGGCGCCGGCGGGGAGGAAGCCGCCTCCCCCGATGCGGCCAAGGCCCTGCTGAAAAAGCTCATCGCCGGGGAGGACAAGAAAAAGCCCCTGTCCGACCAGAAGCTCTGCGAGCTCATGGCCGCCCAGGGCTGCACCCTCTCCCGGCGCACCGTGGCCAAGTACCGGGACGAGCTGCACATTCCCAGCACCGCCGGGCGGAAGCTCTACGAATAAATCGCGTCTCATCCAGGCGGCCCCGCCGCCTGGATGAGGCATATTCAGCCCCCGTGCGCGGAGGAGGATACACAATGGACTACAAAGCTGTATTTTTTGATTTCGACTACACCCTGGGCGACGCCACCGAGGCCATCGTGGCCGGGTTTCAGTACGCCTTTGCCAAAATGGGCCTGCCCGAGCCGGAGCGGGAGGCGGTGCGCCGCACCATCGGCATGATGCTGGAGGACGAGTACACCGTCCTCACCGGCGACAGCGGCCCGGAAAACCGCGCCCGCTTCCGGAAGCTGTACACCGAGAAGGCCGGCCCCCTCCAGGTGGAGAGCACCCGGCTCTTCCCCGGCGCGGCGGAGCTGCTCACCGCCCTGCACCGGCAGGGCATCCCCGCAGGCATCGTCAGCACCAAAAAGACCGGCACCCTCCGGGACGTGCTGGAGGCCCGGGGCGTGGCCCACCTGCTCACCTCCATCGTGGGGGGCGACCAGGTGTCCGCCCCCAAGCCGGATCCCCAGGGGCTGCTGGCCTCCGTAAACGCCCTGGGCCTGGCTCCGGCGGAGGTGCTCTTCTGCGGGGACACCACCATCGACGGGGAGACCGCCCGCCGGGCGGGCACTCACTTCTGCGCGGTGCTCAACGGCACCACCGGCGCGGAGGAGTTCCTGGCCGCCCGGGTGCCCTGCGACCACATGGCCGACTCCCTGTGGGATCTCAAGCAGTGGCTGGGCCTCAACTGAATCACAGTACAGGACGGGCGGCCCCGCTGGGGCCGCCCGTTTTTCTGCCCGGGACTATGAACATTGTGTAAAATGCGGAGCGGATGCGTTGACTTTTCCGGGGCGCGCTCTTATGATATGGTTAGCACACGAAATAATAATTCGCACTTCGGAGGAATCCATATGAAAGAGATCAAAGACAGCGACGTGAAGCCGTCGCCCCCGAAAAAGCCACTGTTTTTCTACTATCTGGTGGCCCTGATCGTACTGATGCTTCTCAACGTGTTCCTGTTCCCCTCCATGCTGGAGCGGCAGGTGTATGAGGTGCCATACAGCCAGTTTTTGGACATGGTGGACGACGGCCGGGTGACCCAGGTGGCCCTGGACGAGACCAACCGGGAGATCGTGTTCCTGGCCACGGATGAGAGCGGCAGCGAGGCCGTCTATCAAACGGGTATCTGGCCCGACGACGGACAGCGGCTGCTCAGTCAGCTGCGGGAAAACGAGGACATCCAGTTTACCGCTGAAATCCCCACCCAGGCCAACCCCATCCTCTCCTTCCTGGTGAGCTGGATTCTGCCCATCTTTATCTTCATCCTCCTGGGCGAGCTGCTCTCCCGCTGGATGGTGAAGCGGATGGGCGGCCTGCCCGGTGGCATGGGCAATGCCATGACCTTCGGCAAGTCGGGCGCCAAGGTCTATGTGGAGGAGGCCTCCACCGGCGTCACCTTTGCCGACGTGGCCGGCCAGGACGAGGCCAAGGAGGCCCTGATGGAGGTGGTGGACTTTCTCCACGAGCCGGAGAAGTACGCCGCCATCGGTGCCAAGCTGCCCAAGGGCGTGCTGCTGGTGGGCCCGCCGGGTACCGGCAAAACCCTGCTGGCCAAGGCCGTGGCCGGGGAGGCAAAGGTGCCCTTCTTCTCTATCTCCGGCTCGGAGTTTGTGGAGATGTTCGTGGGTATGGGGGCCGCCAAGGTCAGGGATCTGTTCAAGCAGGCCAATGAGAAGGCCCCCTGCATCGTGTTCATCGACGAGATCGACGCCATCGGCAAGAAGCGGGACACCGGCGGCTACGGCGGCAATGACGAGCGGGAGCAGACCCTCAACCAGCTGCTGGCCGAGATGGACGGCTTCGACTCCAGCCGGGGCGTGGTGCTCCTGGCGGCCACCAACCGGCCGGAGACCCTGGATCCCGCCCTGCTGCGGCCCGGCCGGTTTGACCGCCGGGTGCCGGTGGAGCTGCCCGATCTCCAGGGCCGCATCGCCATCCTGAAAGTCCACGGCAGGGACGTGCACATCGACGGGGATGTGGACTGGGGCGCCATCGCCCGGGCCACCGCCGGCGCCTCCGGCGCGGAGCTGGCCAACATCATCAACGAGGGCGCCCTCCGGGCCGTCCGCCAGGGGCGGAAGACCGTCACCCAGGCGGATCTGGAGGAGAGCGTGGAGACCGTCATCGCCGGCGCCCAGCGGAAGAACGCCGTCATCTCCCCGGAGGAGAAGAAGATCGTGGCCTACCACGAGGTGGGCCACGCCCTGGTGGCCGCCCTCCAGACCCACTCCGCCCCGGTGACCAAGATCACCATCGTGCCCCGCACCTCCGGCGCCCTGGGCTACACCATGCAGGTGGACTCCGGTGAGCACAACCTGATGAGCCGCACCGAGCTGCGCAACAAGCTCGCCACCCTCACCGGCGGCCGCTCCGCCGAGGAGCTGATCTTCGGCGCGGACAACATGACCACCGGCGCCTCCAACGACATCGAGCAGGCCACCAAGCTGGCCCGGGCCATGATCACCCGCTACGGCATGACCGAAGCGTTCGACATGGTGGCCCTGGAGACCGTCACCAACCAGTACCTGGGCGGCGACACCTCCCTGGCCTGCTCCGCCGACACCGCCGCGGAGATCGACCGGCAGGTGGTGGCCACCGTCAAGGCCGCCCACCAGAAGGCCCTGGCCCTGCTGCGGGAGAATGAGGACAAGCTCCACGCCCTGGCCGGGTACCTCCTGGAGAAGGAGACCATCACCGGCGAGGAGTTCATGGAGCGCCTGAACCAGTGACGGCGCAGAACGCACACGCCCCCGCGCCCGGCTCGTGCCGGACGCGGGGGCGTTCCTGTCTCTCAATGGCGGGTGAGGGCCCTCCACAGCTTCTTCTGATTGGGCATCATCCGCCGAGGCGGAGTACGCTTCCGATATCGCTCCGCCACCTCCGCCCTCCGCTTCTCCGTCAGATAGGGCACCAGAGGGACTGCGTATCCCTCAAAGGCCAGCAGGGAGAACGCCGTGCGCTGGTCATCCGGCTGCGGATAGAACAGCATCTGCTCCAGGGCCTGGGCGGCAAAGTGATCGGCCTCCTCCGGCGTCAGGCCGGACAGCAGCGTCGTCAGAGCCTTCACCCAACCACCCAGCCTCTGGGCAAAGGTGTCCACCAGCTGATTAAGCCGAGGATTTCCATCCCCCCGCAGATAGTTGCTGAACAGCTCCATCATACCGGTGCTGCGGGCCTCCGCCAGACCCTCCAAAAAGCGGGCATAGCCGCTGCACATGTCCTCCAACACCTGTTCCGGCGTCTCATAGGCCTCCTGAAGTTCCATTTGAAGCTCCTCCCTTGTGTGTCCGTAATCCGCTCACAGCGCCCGGTAGCGCCACACCACCCCGTCCCAGTCCCGGGCGGCCAGGCCCCGCAGGCGCAGGTAGTCCAGATGTGCCATACACTCCCCCACCGCGAACCACTTCTGGGCCAGGGGGAAATCCTCCCAGCTGCTGGCCCGGATGCGCCAGCGCATCCGCCCGGCGGCCTGGTAGGCGGTGAGCCCCGGCTCGTTCCGGAGGATGGTTCGCAGTTCCTCCAACCGGCGGGCGTGGTGCTCCAGCAGGGCATCTACCCGGGGCGCCAGCTCCCCCCGGCCCCGGTGGCCGGGGAGGGCCAGCCGGACGGGCAGTTCCCGCACAGCCCGCAGGCTGTCCAGATAGCTGCCCAGGGCGTCCTCCATCTCCAGCCAGGAGGTAATATTGGGGGAGATGTCAAAGAGGACGTGGTCGCCGGTGAAGAGGACGCCCTCTGCCTCGTCCCAGAAGCACATCTGCCCCGCCGTGTGGCCGGGCACGGGGATGCACCGCAGCCGACGGCGGCCCGCCTCCACCACGGCGCCCGGCTCCAGGGTGCAGTAGCGGTGGGTGGGGACGGGGGCCAGGGCCCGGGCGGGGTTGGCCGTGTTCTGGGCCAGCAGCTCCGCCGGGAAGCCCTCGGCGCGGAACCGCTCGTCCCGCCGGGCCCACTGGGCATCGTCCGCGTGCTCCAGGTAGTCCCGGTCGGGGCTGCTGATCCAGATCCATCCGGTGTCCCCCACCACCTCCGGCGCCAGACCGGAGTGGTCGGAGTGGAGATGGGTAAGCACCACGTCCACATCCCGCTGATCCACCCCCAGTTCGTCCAAGCCGGCAAAGAGGGCCTGGCGGCACGCCTCCTGCCGGAAGCCCGTGTCGATCAAAACCGCGCGCTCCCCGCCGGTGAGCAGATAGCTGTTCAGCTCCCGCAGCGGGTTGCCCGGCAGGGGCACCGGGATGCGGTACAGTCCCTCTGAAATTCGCTCTGTCATGTCAGCCTGGCTCCTTTCCTGTCGGATCCCATCTTACCAGCCCAGGCGGGTTTCCGTCAAGAAAAAATGCCGGATTCCCTCTCTCCAGCGTAGAAACCGTACAAAACGGCGCCCCGCAGTCAGGGACTGCGGGGCGCCGTGTATTGCTCCTTCTTCCGGGTTACCGGGCTTGATTGGCCTCCACATAGAGGGCAAATGCCTCCAGAGCCTCGGCGGCCTCTTCCCGGGTGATGGTATCGCCGGGGAGGAAGCGGCCGCTCCCATCCGCGGTCAGGGTGCCGGTGCGGAGGCAGAACTCCACCGCGGGCCGGGCCCAGGCGGCCACATCGGCCGCGTCGGACAGCTCCGCCGCGGCGGGGCCGTCCTCGGGGGCGGACAGCTCCAGGGAGCGGGCATAGTTGTAGAGCATCACCGCGGCCTGCTCCCGGGTGACGGCCTGGGTGGGCAGAAGCCGGCCCTTGCCGTCGCCGCTGACCACGCCGGTCTCGGCGGCCCACACCGCCGCACTGCTGTCGCCCACGTCGATGAAGGCGGCGGAGGCGCCGGGCTGGGGACTGCCGGCCAACTCATAGAGCATTGTGATGAACTCCAGACGGTTCAGCGGGCCGCCTACCGAGCCGGCATACACGGCCCAACTGCCCAGCTGCATGGGGACCAGCCGGTTCAGCTCCGAAGCGCAGGCGGCCAGCACTGCGGCAGGCGTGCCGCCCTGGGCGGCAAACCGCTCGTCCAGATCGGAGCGCCACACCACCTTCCCCTTCGGGAAGTCGGGGTCGTCCAGGCGGCGGGCGGACACTGCCAGCACCAGCACCTGGTCGTCCTCCACCGGCTCACCGTCCAGGGTAAGGCCGTCCACCCGCTCCCCCGCCGGGGCGCCCAGATAGAGGGTATAGTCCAGGCCGTAAAGGGTATCGGCGGCCTCGCCGCCGGAGATGGAGCCGTCCTCCTCCGCCGTGTAGGACTCCGCGCAGATGTCCAGCCACGCCTTCAGCTGGGCGCCGGTGAGCTCCACCGCCGCCAGGGGCGTCTGGTCGGACAGCAGGGCAGCGCAGCCGTCCAGGGAGAGGACGGCCGTGTTCGCCCCCTCCTGGAAGAGGGCGGCCGCGTCGGTCTCCCCCAGGCTGCGGGGACAGAGCAGGGCGCCGTCGGCCCCGGTGGCCCACAGCATGGAGGCCGCGGCCAGGGTCGCCGTGGGGGTGGGGCCGTACTGGGGCTCAGTCTCGCCGATCCAGTCACCGGTCAGGGTGGCCACCCGTTCGCCGGCCTGTTTCTCCACCTTCTCCAGCTCGTCGGCCACCTGACCGGCCAGCGTGTCGTCGGGCGCATAGTCCTCCAGGGAGAGGAGGGTGCTCTCCCCCACCTCCGGCGTGCCGGCGGCGGAGAGAGTGACGGTGGTGCGGGTCAGGTCGGTGCCGCCGCCGCTGACCAGGGACACGTTCTCCCCTGCGGCGTTCTGAACCGTATCCGCGTAGGCGGAGCCGTGGCCGCCCACCACCAGGTCAATGCCGGTGGTCTGGGCCGCAAAGTCCGCCGCCACATCCCGGTCGGCGTGGCAGACCACCACCACCAGGTCGCAGTTCTCCTCCTCCAGCTTTTCCTGCCAGTACTCCGTCCACTCCCAGACGTAGCTGTTCTCCGTGTTGTCCCCGTGGGCAAAGTCCACGCCCTCGCAGTAGGAGGCGGGCAGCCGTTCCGCTCCGTCGATGGCCCCCAGGCCCAGCACGCCCACGCGCACCGCCCGGCCGCCCACTTCGGCGGTGAGGACGGCATAGCCCTCGGCGGCCGGCTCCTGGCTGTCCCCGTCCAGATAGTTGCCGGAGAGAACCCGGACGGGGGCGGTCTCCTCCTCCTCAGCCGTGAGGGCGTCAAAGAACCCGTCCCTGGCGTCGGGGCCCAGGCGGAACTCATTCAGGCCGGGCACCAGCACGTCGTAGCCGATGGCGCGCAGGGCCAGGGCCTCGGCCTCCCCGCCGTCCTGGAGCAGGCTGTTGTCCACCGCGTCGCCGCTGTCCAGCAGCAGGGCGGCATCCACCTGTTCCCGCTCTTGTTCCATGGCGGAGGCCACGTTCTGATAGCCCGCCGCCACCCGCTCACCGGTCAGGGGATCCTGCCGGTACACCCGGCCGGCCATGTCGCCGGTGGTGTAGATGGCCAGGACAGGGCCCTGGGCCTCCGTCTCCCCGGATGGCTCCGCCGCGGCCACAGGCGCGGCCAGCAGGGCCGCGCTCAGCAGCGCCGCCCAAACAGGTTTGAGAAAATGCCGCTTCCGCGCCATTCAAATCGCCTCATTTCTCCCAGAATGGGAAAGATATTCTCGTGGGCATTATAACGCCGCCGCCCCACGGATGCAACGGATTGGGCCCGAATGTTAAGAAAAAGAAACATAGCGGGCAGAATCTTCCGCGAAAAAAGTCCTCCGGGCCCGAAAACGGGCCCGGAGGACGCGGCACAGCGGGGAGGTATTACAGCTTGGACAGCTCGCAGGCGGTCTGGGCGGCCAGGCGGGCATTGTTGAACACCAGCTGGATGTTGGAGTCCAGGCTGTCGCCGCCGGTGAGCTCCTTCACCTTGGCCAGCAGGAAGGGGGTGGTGGCCTTGCCGTGGATGCCCTGGGCGTTGGCGGCGGCAATGGCCTCGTCGATGGCGCGGTTGATCACCTCGTGATCCATGGAGAACTCCTCGGGGATGGGGTTGGTCACCAGCATGCCGCCCTTCAGGCCCAGCTCGTGGGAGGCGTGGAAGATGGACGCCAGCTCGGCGGGGGTGTCCACCTGGTAGTCCACCTCGAAGCCGCTTTTGCGGGTGTAGAAGGCGGGCAGCTCCTTGGTGCCGTAGCCCAGCACGGGCACGCCGTGGGTCTCCAGGTACTCCAGGGTCAGGCCCAGATCCAGGATGGACTTGGCGCCGGCGCACACCACCATGACTGGGGTGTTGGCCAGCTCCTCCAGGTCGGCGGAGATGTCCATGGTGGTCTCGGCGCCCCGGTGGACGCCGCCGATGCCGCCGGTGGCGAAGATTTTAATGCCCGCCATGTGGGCGATCATCATGGTGGTGGTGACGGTGGTGGCGCCGTCGGCCTTGCGGGCGCACAGCACCGCCAGATCCCGGCGGCTGGCCTTGGTGACGGCCTGGCCCTGCTTGCCCAGGTACTCGATCTCCTCCTTGGTGCAGCCGGCCTTCAGGCGGCCGCCCAGGATGGCGATGGTGGCGGGCACCGCGCCGTTGTCCCGGATGATCTGCTCCACCTTGAGGGCGGTCTCCACGTTCTGGGGATAGGGCATGCCGTGGGAGATGATGGTGGACTCCAGGGCCACCACGGGCTTGCCTGCGGCCACGGCCTGGGCCACCTCGGGGGCCACGTCCAGATACTTGGCGAGATTCATGGTTGTTTACCTCCTGTAATTAAGATGTTGTTATATACAGTTCAAAATCAGAAAACTCAGGATTCCCGGCGGGGGCGGGCCAAGCCGGGGCGGATGTCGAAGCGCCAGACCGCCAACACGAAGGAGCAGAAGGCGGCCACCTCGATGGCGGCGCTGGTGTAGGACCCGGCAATCAGGTTGTAGAGGAATACCGGCGGGGAGTTGAGGAGGAACAGCAGCCGGGTCAGGCGCATGTTCCGGCTCCACAGGGCCACGGTGGTGAGCATCATGGCCAGGCCCAGGAGCATACAGTAGGGCCCGTCCCAGGTCAGCAGGGGGGACACCCCGTAGCACACCAGGAAGAGAGCCAGCCACCTCCGGCCGGAGGCCCAGGGCCGGTCGTTGCAGGCGCACACCGTCCCGCGGGCCAGGCCCAGCAGGTTGATGAGCACCCCCGTCCACGCCCCCAGCAGGCTGTACTGGACGATCCACAGCACACAGCAGAGCAGCTGGAGCAGGAGGATCTTCCTCCGGCTACCGGTCTGGACGGAGGTGAAGGAGATCAGGGAGCCGACGAGCCCCAGCACTTGTGCCAGCCAGAAGCTCACGTGGCGCTCCCTCCCGTCTCCGCCCCGCCGGGCCCGGGGAAGCCCGCCCGCCGGCGGAGCAGCTCCGCGCTCATGGACGGGTTAATCGTTTCTGAACTCTCCATGGCGATGGCCCCGGCGGCCATGGCGGCCCTGGCGGTGCCCGCCAGATCGGTGCCCTCCAGGTAGGCCCAGGCGATGGCGGCCATGCCCGCGTCGCCGCAGCCGGTGGTGTTCACCATGGCGCCGGGGCAGCAGGGCACGTGGAGCCGCTCGTTGTGGTCGGCGGCGTAGACGCCGTCGCCCCCCAGGCTGATGAACACCCGCCGCAGGCCGGTGGAGAGCAGGACATCCGCCGCCTTGTCCAGGCTGGCCTGGTCGGTGATGGTCACGCCGGAGAGCAGCTCCGCCTCCAGGCGGTTGGGCTTGAGGGTGTGGAGCTTCCCCAGCACCGGCCGCAGCTTTTCCGCCTTGGCGGTGGACACCGGGTCGGCGAAGATGGGCAGGCGGATGTTCTCCGCCAGCCAGGCGATGGACTCCGCCGGGATGTTGGTATCCACCACAATGAGCTGGGCGTTCTGGAGCAGCCGGGCCCGGCCGGAGAGAAAGGCGGGGGTCACGTGGTCGTAGATGTCCATGTCGCTGACCGCCAGGGCCATGTCCCCGTGCTCGTCGGCGATGAACAGATAGGTGGAGGTGGCCCCGCCGGGCACCGTCAGGCAGTGGGAGATGTCGATGCCCAGCTCGCCGCAGGAGGCGGCGATGCGCTGGGCGTTCATGTCG
>NZ_JAHZDL010000119.1:0-6139 GCF_019422385.1 Flavonifractor sp. | reverse complement strand
AGGCGATCACCAGGAAGGTGACAAAGAAGATGGCGGCGGTGCCGAAGTCGCTCATCAGGGCCAGGCAGCCCAGGCATACGCCGGTGAGCAGGATGAACAGCCCCAGGTTCCGCTTGTGGAAGAGCCGCTCCAGGGTGGCGGCCCCGGCGAAGATGTAGCAGATCTTCGCCAGCTCCGACGGCTGGACGGACACCCCCGCGATGGTGAGCCAGTTGGCCGCGCCGTACTGGGTGGGCACGCCGGGCAGCAGGGTGACCGCCGCCAGGGCCATGGCCGCCCCGGCCATGAGCCAGCGGATCTTTTTGGCACGATCCAGATCCCGCAGGAAGATGCCCAGCACCAGGAAGCCGGCCAGGCCCATGGCCACGCACAAAAACTGCTTGAGCAGCGCCCCGGTGTTGGAGGAGGCGGTGACCGCCAGGGACAGGGTGGACAGGAAGAAGGCGATGGTCTCCATCTCAAAGCCCACCTGCCGGCAGGCCCGCAGCACCAGGAAGTAGAGCCACATCACCCCCGTCAGCAGCAGGAAGGTCAGGGGGATCACCGCCGTGGCGTTCTCCCCCTCGCTGATGGTGAGCTGTACGGCGGTAAGCACCTGGAAGACGGTGAGGAGGATCAGCCCCAGCCAGGGGGACACGGGCCGGTAGGCCCGCCGGCGCTGGCGGCGCTGGGCCTTTTCCTCGGGAGAGAGGGGGAGGAGCACCGTCTCCACGCCCCCCAGTCCGATCACGTCGCCGTACTGGACGGGGGCGGACTTCTCCACCGCCCTGCCGTTCACCGTCACACCCCCCTTGGAGCCCAGGTCGTAGGCCGTCCAGGTGTCGTCCTCCCGGCGGATCAGGGCCGCGTGCTGCCGGGACACCACCGGGTAGTTGAGGATTACGTCGGAGTTGCCGCCCCGGCCCAGGATGTTCTCCCAGTGGGTCAGCGGCTCCTGGGCGCCGTTGGGCAGGGTCAGGTAGGCCCACACCTCCGGCAGGCAGGGCACCGTCAGCAGGGAGTGGATGGTTCGGATCAGGATCATCAGGGCCAGTATGGGAAACAGAAACCGCACCAGGGTGGTGAACCAGCCGCAGAACTGGGGGTTGTCCGTCAGCCACTGTAAGAGCAGATCCACTTGTCCGCCTCCTTTCCGGGAAATTCGCAACCCAGTATACCACAAATCCGGGCGGTAAAAAAGCGGAAGCCGGGCAGGCTTCCGCTTTCTTCATGAATTCTTTACATTTTACGGCCATATCGGGTGTACCTTTCCCATCCGCCCGTTTTCCCCCGCAACTGCTGGCACTGTGGGGCGCGACGACTCGGCGCGCCATCCGTAGGGGCGACCTGCGGTCACCCGCCATTCGCCGGGGCACCCCCGGGGGGCGGGCCTGCGCGGCGGGCGCACCGCTTTTGCTGTCAAAAGCGGTGGGAAAACCACCAGGGCCCGCGTTTTTTGAGGTGGCTTCGCGTGGATTTTTATCGAAGGCGCCCCCGGCGCCTTCGACCCCGGACCCGGAGTCCATGGCGGCGGTGGGCTGTACAGACAGGGCAAAAACAAACCGCGCATTGCCACCCGCCCTATTGGCACTTTTGTTACAGGCGCTGCCGCGCCTCGGGCGGCACGCATCGGGATTACCCCGCAGGCCCTGATGGCTGTTGCGCTGTACCAACTTGGCCCGCCGGGCCGCCGGCGGTGCCATGCCTCTGAGATGCCATGGCGGTTACAGGAGGTTGTCCGCCGGGCGCGGCGGTCCGGCTGCGTCCAGCCTTTACAATCCGCCGGTTCCGGCGGTATAATGGCAGTACCAAAGAGAAAGGACGTGAGCCCATGTCTCCCATCATCGACGCCCGGGGCAAGGCCTGCCCCACCCCTGTGATCATGGCCAAGAAAGCCATCTCTGCCGGAGAGAGCTCCTTCACCGTCCTGGTGGACAATACCACGGCGGTGGAAAATCTGAAGCGCCTGGCGGCCAACCAGGGCTTTGACGCCGCCGCCGCCGAGGCGGAGGGCGTGTTCTCTGTCGCGTTCACCCGCACCGGCTGCGCCGCCTGCGAGGAGGCGGTCAACTCCCCCCTGCCCGCCCCCGGCGGCGACTGGGCGGTATTTGTGGGCCGGGACATCATCGGTGACGGCGACCGGGAGCTGGGCACCAACCTGATGCGCATGTTCTTCTACACCCTCTCCCAGGGGGAGGACAAGCCGGGGGCGGTGCTCTTCATGAACGCCGGGGTGAAGCTGCCCACCCTGGACGAGCAGGTCGCGGAGCACCTGAAGGCCCTGTCCGCCGCCGGGGTGGAGATTCTGGTGTGCGGCACCTGCCTGAACTTCTACGGCCTCACCGACCGGCTCCGGGTGGGCACGGTGAGCAACATGTACGACATTGTCACCCGCATGCAGAAGGCGGGCAAGGTGATCTCTCTGTAATGGACTACGGTGTGATCACCTTCACCTCCACCTACGGGGCTATCTACGCCCAAAAGGTGCTCCGCCCGGCGGCGGACGTGCTCACCATGCCGGTGCTGCGGGAGATCTCCCTGGGCTGCGGCATCGCGGTGCGCTTCAAGCCAGAGGATCTGGACACCGTGCGCGCCGCCCTGGCCGCCTCCACCCTGAAGCCCGGCGAGTACGCCTTTTACGGCGTCACCGGCAGCGGCGGCGCTCTGCGGGCGGAGCGGCTGCCCTAGGGCATGTTTGAAACATGTCAACATGCCCAATCGGCGGGCCTTTTGCCCCCTGGACGGCGCAATTTTTCCTTGAAATCCGTCAGGATTCCTGCGAAAAAATTGCTTGCCAGCGGCCCAAAATTCCTCGCCGCTGGACATATCGCCAATTTTCAAACAAGCCCTAGCAAAAACGCCGCCGCGGCCGCCAGTGCAGTTCGGAGGCACAGCACCGATGGCGGCCCGGCGGGCCAAGTTGGCACAGCGCAACAACGATCAGGGCTTGCAGGGTAATCCCGATGCGTGCCACCCGAGGCGCGGCAGCGCCTGTAACGTGAGTGCCGATAGAACGGGCGGCAATGCCGGCCCGGTCTCTGCTCTGTCCGTACAGCGCACCGCCGCCATGGACTCCGGGTCCGGGGTCGAAGGCGCCGGGGGCGCCTTCGATAAAAATCCACGCGAAGCCACCTCAAAAAACGCGGGCCCTGGTGGTTTTCCCACCGCTTTTGACAGCAAAAGCGGTGCGCCCGCCGCGCAGGTGCGCCCCCCGGGGGGTACCCCGGCAAATAACGGCGGGGGCAAGCCCCCGCCCTACAGGCAGCCCTGCGGATAGAGGGACGGGCGGATGATATCCGCCCCTACAGGCCCCTGGCAGTTGTCATACCGCCCCTACGGACGGCGCGCCGAGTCGTCGCGCCCCACGGGGCCAGCAGTTGCGGGGGAAAACGGGCGGATGATATTCGCACCGCACCGCCGGCACGGGCTCAGAAGATCCAGCCCAGCAGGACGGAGAGGGCGAAGGCGGCGATGGCGGGCAGGAAGTTCTCCCACCGGGTGGGCTGATCCAGGATGGCCTTGATGAGCAGCACCACGCCGGCGACCCGCAGCAGCCAGGGCAGCAGGCCCAGCAGCAGCATCAGGGGCAGGCCGATGATGAGCAGCACCACCGGGATGGCCACCACGGCCACCAGGCAGATGATGCCGAGGGTAAACAGCGTCAGCATAGCAATTCCTCCTTTTGATGGATACAGCTTACCATGCCCAGGTAAAACTGCCCTGAAGGAATCCTTAAAATCAGATAAAAAAATGTGGGACAGCCGGCGGCTGTCCCACATTTTTTATACTTGTTACCGGAAGTACTCCGCGCCGCTCTCAAAGAGGGGCTGGTGCTTGTCGCCGGGGATGTTGACGCCCACGTAGGGGCCCCGGCGCTCCGAGTGGCCCATCTTGCCGAACACCCGGCCGTCGGGGGAGAAGATGCCCTCGATGGCCTCCAGGGAGCCGTTGGGGTTGGCGTCGATGTCCATGGAGGGCTTGCCGTCGGCGTCCACATACTGGGTGGCGATCTGGCCGGCGGCGATGAGCCGCTTCACCTCCGCCCGGGGGGCCACAAAGCGGCCCTCGCCGTGGGAGACGGGGATGGTGTGCAGGTCGCCCACGCTGGACTTCAGCATCCAGGGGGACTGGACGGAGGCCACCCGGGTGGTGACATACCGGCTCTGGTGGCGGCCGATGGTGTTGTAGGTCAGGGTGGGGCACTTGTCGTCCATGTCCCGGATCTCGCCGTAGGGCACCAGGCCCAGCTTGATGAGGGCCTGGAAGCCGTTGCAGATGCCCAGCATCAGGCCGTCCCGCTTTTTCAGCAGGTCGTGGACCGCGTCGGTGAGGCGGGGGTTGCGCAGGAAGGAGCAGATGAACTTGGCGGAGCCGTCAGGCTCGTCGCCGCCGGAGAAGCCGCCGGGCAGGAACAGGATCTGGGCCTTGCGGATGGCCTTTTCCAGGGCCAGGGCGGACTCCTCCAGATCGGCGGCGGTCAGGTTGCGCACCACCAGGATCTCCGGCTCCAGCCCCGCCCGCAGGCAGGCCCGGGCGGAGTCGTACTCGCAGTTGGTGCCGGGGAACACGGGGATGACCACCTTGGGGTGGGCCACCTTGTGCTTGCGCACCGCCGGGGAGCGCTTGTCCCAGGAGATGGCCTTCACCGCGCCGGAGGTTCCCGCCCGGGTGGGGTACACGTCCTCCAGCACCCCCTCGCTGAGGGAGAGCAGCTCGTCAATGGGGGCGGAGTCCCTGCCGATGGCGACCACCGGCTCCGCCGTGGTGACGCCCAGCTTCCCGCCGTGGGTCAGCTCCACGTCCCCGGTCAGCTCCGCCACGAGAGCGCCGGGGCGGGAGGCATACCAGGGAGCGCCGGCCTTGGAATCGGCGGCAAAGCCGATGGAATTGCCAAAGGCCATGTTCATCACGGCCTCCGCCGCGCCGTTCTCCACGGCCCAGGCGGCCTTCACCTTGCCGGCCTTGTGGAGGGCGTGGAACTCCTCCCAGGCGGCCTTCTGCCCCTCGGGCCCCTCCCCGTGGAACAGGTACACCGGGTGGCCCGCCTCCTTGAACTCGGGGGAGAGCACCTCCCCGGCCTTCACCGGGGCGATGGCGAAGGAGATCACCGTGGGGGGCACGTCCAGATCCAGGAAGGAACCGGACATGGAGTCCTTGCCGCCGATGGCCGCCGCCCCCAGCTCAAGCTGGGCGTCCAGGGCACCCAGCAGGGCGGCGAAGGGCTTGCCCCACCGCTCCGGCTCGGTGCGCAGTTTCTCAAAGAACTCCTGCAGGGTGAGATAGGCGGTTTTGTAGTCCGCGCCGGCGGCCACCAGCTTGGCCACCGAGGTGTACACCGCGCTGTGGGCGCCGGAATAGGGATCCGCGGACAGCTGGTCGGGGTCGCAGCCCCAGGCCATGACGCTGGCCTGGTCGGTCTCCTGCCCGGGCAGCACGGGGAACAGGGCGGCCATGGCCTGGGCGGGGGTGCGCTGGCTCTTTCCGCCGAAGGGCATGAGCACGCTGCCCGCGCCGATGGAGCCGTCAAACCGCTCGGTGAGGCCCCGGCGGGAGGCGGACTTCAGGCTGGCCGCCATCTCCCGCAGGGTGGGGGCCTTGGGCTGGGCCACTCCGTCCGGGCGGGCGGGGACGGACACGCTGGCGTGCTTCACCGCGCCGTTGGTGTTGAGGAAGGCCCGGGACAGGTCGGCCACCACCTGGCCCCGCCAGGTCATGACCATGCGGGGCTCCTGGGTGACGGTGGCCACGGGATAGGCCTCCAGGTTCTCCCGCTGGGCGGCGGCCAGGAAGGCGTCCACGTCCTCCGGCCCCACCACAACGGCCATGCGCTCCTGGGACTCGGAGATGGCAAGCTCGGTGCCGTCCAGGCCGTCGTACTTCTTGCGCACCGCGTCCAGATCGATGGACAGGCCGTCGGCCAGTTCGCCGATGGCCACGCTGACGCCGCCGGCGCCGAAGTCGTTGCACCGCTTGATGAGCCGGGTGACCTCCCCGTCCCGGAACAGCCGCTGCAGCTTGCGCTCCTCCGGGGCGTTGCCCTTCTGCACCTCGCTTGCCATGGTGTCCAGGCTCTTGAGGTTGTGGCTCTTGGAGGAGCCGGTGGCCCCGCCGATGCCGTCCCGGCCGGTGCGGCCGCCCAGGAGGATCACCACGTCGCCGG